>NZ_JACJUP010000447.1:0-4935 GCF_014748295.1 Planktothrix sp. FACHB-1355
GAATTCAAATGGCAAATTTAATCTGAAATCTGAAATCTAAAATCTAAAATCTAAAATCTAAAATCGATATGGGACAAAAGATTCATCCAGTTGGCTTTCGACTGGGCATAATCCAAGAACATCGCTCTCGCTGGTATGCCGACGCCGATCGCTACCCAGAGCTACTCCAAGAAGACTACAAAATTCGCAACTACGTCGAAAAAAATCTGGCTAACGCCGGCATTTCCGACGTGCGAATCGAACGCAAAGCCGATCAAATCGACTTAGAAATTCGCACCGCCAGACCCGGTGTAGTTGTCGGTCGCGGCGGCACGGGTATTGAAACCTTGCGAACCGGTCTTCAAGAAGAACTGGGCAGCAACCGTCAAATTCGCATCAACGTCGTCGAAGTAGCGCGAGTAGATGCGGATGCAGGTCTGATTGCCGAATACATCGCTCAACAGCTAGAGCGTCGCGTTTCCTTCCGCCGAGTTGTCCGTCAAGCAATTCAACGCGCCCAGCGTGCTGGAGTTCAGGGAATCAAAGTACAAGTAAGCGGTCGCCTCAACGGCGCAGAAATCGCTCGGACTGAATGGACGCGGGAAGGGAGAGTACCCCTGCATACCTTACGGGCAGATATTGATTTCGCTTACCGTACCGCCAAGACTATCTACGGCATTCTTGGTGTCAAAGTGTGGATCTTTAAAGGCGAAATCATTCCCGGACAAGAAGAAGTCGCTCCTGCTGCTGCCCCAGGTACGCCTCGCCGTCGTCAAGGCAAACGCCGTCAGCAATTTGAAGACCGTTCCAATGATGGGTAATTTAAAATTTTCGATTTGAGATTTGAGATTTTTAGATGCAAAAGCAATCCAAAATCCTCTCATCCTCTCATCCAAAATTCTCATTCCCAATTACCAGCACAATGACAAGCCATGTTAAGTCCTAGAAGAACTAAATTCCGCAAACAACAGCGCGGGCGCATGGAAGGGTTAGCCACCAGAGGTAGCGAACTTAACTTCGGTGACTTCGGTCTGCAAGCGCTAGAACCAGCCTGGATCACATCTCGTCAAATCGAAGCTAGCCGTCGTGCCATGACCCGCTACATTCGTAGGGGTGGCAAGATTTGGATTCGCATTTTCCCCGACAAACCGGTCACGATGCGTCCCGCAGAAACCCGGATGGGTTCTGGTAAAGGCTCGCCTGAGTTTTGGGTGGCTGTAGTCAAACCGGGACGAATACTGTTTGAAATTACAGGCGTTACCGAAGCGACAGCTCGCGAAGCAATGCGTTTGGCTTCTTTTAAGTTGCCAATTAAAACAAAGTTCGTCATGCGCTCTGAGGAGAATGTATAAACTATGTCTCTTCCCAAGATTGAAGAAGCCAGAAAATTGAGCGATGAAGAGCTGGCAGAACAAATTATTCAGGCTAAGCGACAACTGTTTCAGCTACGCCTGCAAAAAGCAACTCGTCAGTTGGAAAAGCCGCATCAGTTCAAGCACACGAAGCACAAAATAGCTCAGTTGCTGACAGTAGAACACGAACGAAAAATGGCTGCCCAAAAATCCGCGAGTACCACCGGGTCAGTCGCGCAATAGGAGGAAGTGGCAATGGCAGTTAAAGAAAGAGTTGGCTTAGTTGTCAGCGACAAAATGGATAAAACCGTGGTGGTAGCAGTGGAAAACCGCTCTCCCCACCCCAAGTACCAAAAAATTGTGGTGCGTACAAAACGGTATAAGGCTCACGATGAAGAAAACAAATGTCGTGAGGGCGATCGCGTCCGCATTCGCGAAACCCGTCCCCTTAGCCGCACCAAACGCTGGCAAGTCATTGAAATTCTCAGCTCGAATAAAGCCTAATCGGAAATTTCAGATTTCAGATGGCAAATTTATTAAATTTGAAATTTGAAATCTAAAATTTGAAATTCACCGATTAGCGATTAGCTTTTTAGCAACTAGCAAAGCCGTGATCCAACCCCAGACTTATCTCAATGTTGCTGATAATAGCGGTGCCCGCAAATTAATGTGTATCCGGGTATTAGGTGCCGGAAATCGCCGCTATGGCAATGTAGGTGATGTAATTATCGCCGTCGTCAAAGATGCCATCCCCAATATGGGGGTGAAGAAATCAGATGTAGTGCGAGCTGTGATCGTCCGCACTCGCAAAGGTTTGCGTCGCGAAAGCGGTATGAGCATTCGTTTCGACGATAATGCCGCCGTAATCATCAACGCAGATGGCAACCCCAGAGGCACCCGCGTTTTTGGCCCCGTAGCGCGGGAACTGCGCGATAAGAACTATACCAAAATCGTATCCCTAGCTCCGGAGGTGCTGTAATGGCTAATCGTGGCATTGGTCAAGCATCTGCTAAAAAAGCAGGCAATAATTCTGTGCGTTACAAAATGCACGTTAAAAAAGGTGACACCGTTCAAGTTATCTCTGGTAAAGATAAAGGCAAAGTCGGTGAAATCTTAAGGACGTTTCCGAAATTAAGTAAGGTAATCGTCAAAGGGGTTAACATCAAAACCAAACACGTTAAACCCCAACAAGAAGGGGAATCGGGTCGGATTACTACCTATGAAGCACCGATTCACAGTTCTAACGTGATGCTGTATTCCACTAAGCAAAACGTTGCCAGTCGCGTCGGCTACACCTATACCGAAGAAGGTAAGAAAGTACGGGTGCTGAAGAAAACTGGCGAAATTATAGACAAATAAATGCAAGAATTTCAGATTGGAGATTGGAGATTTGAGATTTAATTAAATCTGCAATTTGAAATTTGAAATTTACCGGAATCGCCTTCCTGACCAAGCCCAGGAAGATAGAGAAACGAAGACAATGACTCAACGACTGAAAACCGAGTATCAAGAGAATATTGTTCCCAAACTGAAGGAACAGTTCAATTACAAAAACATCCATCAGGTGCCGAAGCTGGTGAAAATCACCCTCAACAGGGGTTTGGGCGATGCAGCGGCAAACGCTAAGGCACTGGAATCTTCCTTGAATGAAATTGGCACGATCGCAGGTCAAAAACCTGTAGTCACAAGAGCCAAAAAAGCGATCGCGGGTTTCAAAATTCGCCAAGGTATGCCAGTCGGCATTATGGTGACGCTGCGGGGAGATCGGATGTATGCCTTTTTCGATAGATTAGTCAACCTGGCGCTACCCCGCATCCGCGACTTTCGAGGTATTAGTCCCAAAAGCTTTGACGGTCGCGGTAACTACAGTCTGGGCGTAAGAGAGCAGTTGATTTTTCCAGAAATCGAATACGACAGAATCGATCAAATTCGAGGTCTGGATATTTCGATCATCACGACTGCGAAAACAGACGAAGAGGGTCGCGCCTTGCTTAAAGCTTTTGGGATGCCTTTCAGCGATCGATAAGGAGGAGACGATGGCGTCGAATGACACAATTTCAGATATGCTGACGCGCATCCGCAATGCAAATTTAGCGCGGCATCAAAAAACAGCGGTACCGTCCACAAAAATGACTCGCAGCATTGCAAAAGTCCTCAAGGAAGAGGGCTTTATCGGCGAGTACGAAGAAAATGGCGAAGGAGTCAAGAAAGAGCTGGTGATTTCTTTGAAATACAAAGGAAAAAATCGTCAGCCCATCATCACCAAATTGAGAAGAGTAAGCAAGCCAGGACTGCGAGTTTACTCGAACCGCAAAGAATTACCGCGAGTTCTCGGTGGCATCGGCATCGCCATAATTTCCACTCCCAGTGGGATTATGACCGATCGGGAAGCGCGACGCCAGGGAATCGGTGGTGAAGTACTTTGCTACGTTTGGTAACTCGGTCAAGATTCATCGGTCATCAGTCACCTACTTTCCGACTTTTGAATGATTGACTTTTGACAACTGATAACTGACAAAGGACAAAAACGTTATGTCTCGTATCGGTAAGCGCCCGATCGCTGTTCCTGATAAAGTATCGGTGACAATAGACAACCAACACGTTGCTGTAAAAGGGCCGAAAGGAGAACTTTCTAGAGTTCTGCCAGCAGGGATAACTGTAGTGCAAGACGGCGGAACTTTGCAGGTTGTGCGGGAAAATGAGTCTCGCAGCCTCCGTCAACTTCACGGTTTATGTCGCACCCTGGTAGCCAACATGGTTGAGGGAGTCTCCCAAGGCTTTCAGAAAAAATTGGAAATTCAAGGTGTTGGTTACAGGGCCAGAGTTGACGGTCGCAATCTCGTTTTGGTCGTGGGCTATAGCCACGAAGTCAAAATCGAACCGCCCGCTGGCACCCAAATGGCTGTTGATGGCAACGTCAATATCACCGTCAGTGGCATCGATAAAGAACTTGTGGGTAACTTAGCAGCCAAAATTCGCGCCGTCCGCCCACCAGAAGTTTATAAAGGCAAAGGCATTCGTTATGCCGGTGAAGTAGTCAGACGTAAAGCTGGCAAGGCAGGGAAGAAATGAAGCTGAGTCGCATAGAATCGAAGCAGCGTCGGCATCGCCGCATCCGGCGCACAGTCTTTGGAACACCAGAACGTCCTCGCTTAGCTGTGTTTCGATCGAATCAGCATATTTATGCCCAAGTGATCGACGACACCAAGCACCATACCCTTGTAGCCGCCTCGACAGTCGAGCCAGACTTAAAAGCAGAATTAAAAGCTGGCTACAATTGCGATGCTTCGACCCAGGTAGGCAAATTGATTGCACAGCGAGCTCGCGAAGCGGGTATTGAAAAAGTCGTATTCGATCGCGGCGGCAATCTTTACCACGGTCGGATCAAAGCTCTCGCCGACGCAGCTAGGGAAGCCGGTTTAGACTTCTAGTTGTCAATCGTGTCATCAGTCATCAGTCATGAGGAAATGACAAATGACTTTTGACAAATGACAAATGACAAAAAAAAAGGAAAAAACAATGGCGGAAAAAGAAAAAACTCGTAAAAAAAGCAGCCGCACTAAAGAAAAAGAAACTACCTGGCAAGAGCGGGTCATCCAAATCC
>NZ_JACJUP010000448.1:0-4849 GCF_014748295.1 Planktothrix sp. FACHB-1355
TTGTAGTATAGGCATCGACTAGCCAATACAAATAATTTCGCGAAGTAGAGGAAAAACTTTTATCTGCTTCATATAAATTTGCATTAGCAACTACAAGATATGGATCTTTGTCATAACGTAAAAAAGGAGCGATCGTCCTAACTCGCAAATCGATATTGCGGCGCAAAAGCACTTTAGTTTTCGACGTAAAGTTTTCAGCAAAAAGCATTTGCCAATCTTTTAAATATTCAGCAAATACTAAACGACGCCACCAGGAATTAATGCGTATACCACCCCGTCCATCATAGGAATTATAGACATTTTCATCACCTGCTGGATAGTCCAACTCATTCACGTTAGTTGGAGCAATAACATAATTATCACTAATTTCTCCATAATAAATTCGAGGATAATTAATCGGAATGCTAACACTAATTTTTTGACTGGAAGTTTCCAAGCCACCACCTTTATTTGGATTGGGGCTATTAATATTTTTAACGAAGTAATCTGGCAGCCCTCCAGCCGCAACGGTATTCACAGGAGACATAGTAAAACCATAACCGTGAGTATAGATTAAGTGTTTGTTTACCCAAGTTTGAGCTTCTTTTGGTACAGCACTGTAATCTAACTCCCGTCCCGCCAAAATCACTTGCCGCTTTTCAGTATCATTATTATCGCTTTTCAAGGTGTAGCGATCGATATCGGCGTTAGCAAACTTGTAATAGGGTCGAATTTGTTGCAGCTGTCGATTAGTTTGCAATAGGGGGCGCGTATCCCAAAGACGAATATTATTAATAGTCAGATCGTTAGCCTGGATTTTTTCATAAGTTAGCCCTCCTTCAGGTTCAAATGTTCTGACTTCGATATCATCAAGACCAAATGCCTGACGTGTGAGGGTAATGCCGCGCTCTATGTAGGGTATTTCTCTTGCTAATTCGTTGGGTTGGACGATGAACCGTTGCACTGCATTCGGCAATAAAACGGCAAAAGTAAAGACGCAAAACAGGAAAAAGATAGGCAAAATTTTACTTATCCTATTTAACCAAGGCTTCTTTTTTGGAAACCAAAAAACAGTTTGCCACAGCAGGAAAACTCCGATCGCCAGTGAGAGAAAACTTAACCCGGTATAAACAGGTAATTGCACCGTCACATCCGTGTAAGTGGCACCGTAAGTAACTCCGCGATTGGAATAAACCAGTTCGTAGCGGCGTAACCAATAGCTAAAAGCTATACTAAGCATAAAAGCACCGCCCAGTCCGTATAAGTGGCGCTGCTGTGACCTGCTGAAACCGGGAAAAATTCCTTGGCTGAGGCTATCTCCAGATAGTAAATAAACTAATGCGACAGCTAAAAAGGTGTACAAAAATAATCCTAATAGCCAAAATTCTAGTAATTCTCGACCGGGCAAAATAAATACATAAAAACTAATATCTCTATGAAATAACGGATCGGTGCGGTTGAATAATGTGGGATGAAAATACTGCAAAACTTCAGCCCAGTATCCGGATACGATCGCACCAAAACATAAACTCATGAGAAGCCCGACCGCTTTCAAGCAAAACTGGGGGCGACAAATAATCGGAATCGCCATAATTGTCAATACACCCAGCCACCAAATTTGCCCGGGCGGCAACCCCAAAATCTGCCAAATCGAACTGAAATCGAAACGAGGCGGTAATAATGGTGGCGCAGTAGCACTGCTGCGATCGGGTTGCCAAAAGTTTAAGGCAGCCCGACCGTAATGAATTAACATCATCCCAACTAGGAAACTCAATGCCACCACAGCAGACATCAGCCAGGGCAGCTTTATCCTCCTCGTGACAGAAGATACCCGTATCTGTTCTTTCGTTGTTTCTGGTTTGGGATGCTGCCACCGTTGCGCTATCCACAGATTAAGCACGATAAAGACTGTGCTAGCAGTGGATGCGATCGCCCACAACCCCAGCTGCGTCTTCAGACTCAACAAAAATACCGACAGATACGAAACTTCGTTAAACCATAGAATTTCTACTGCTAAATGGGACAGCAGGTTATAGACCAACCACAGTCCCAGCAGTAAAGCGATCGCTTGAAAAATGATTTTCCCCAACACAGATTTTAGCGATTAGCTCGATTTTGCCAATAGCTACATTTTGCACTAAGTTGCACTTTCCCCATCCTTCAGTCTAGATCCTCTGTAACTATGGGTAGGTGCGATCGCCAAACCAGGCATAGGCATTTATTCCCGTTTCCCCGACCCCAATTCTTAAAATATCTAAACTCCGCTCGGACAACGGGAGTATTTATGGCATGATCTCAAAGTAAATGATTTAGCGGTTTCAGATCAGAGGAAACCAATTATTATGGCGCTTAGACTTGGCGACACCGTACCCAACTTTACTCAAGCATCGAACGAAGGCGAAATTAACTTTTACGACTGGGCAGGCGATAGCTGGGTCGTACTTTTCTCCCACCCCGCAGATTATACACCAGTTTGCACCACCGAGCTAGGCGAAGTCGCCCGTCTCAAACCAGAATTTGACAAGCGCAACGTCAAAGCGATCGCTCTGAGCGTAGATGACGTGGAATCTCACAAAGGCTGGATTGGAGATATCGAAGAAACCCAGAGTGTCGCTCTCAATTATCCCATTCTGGCAGATCCGGATAAGAAAGTCTCTGACCTTTACGACATGATCCACCCGAACGCCACCAACACCGTGACCGTTCGGACAGTCTTCGTAATTGACCCGCAAAAGAAATTGCGTCTCAGCTTCACCTATCCTCCCAGCACAGGTCGCAATTTCGACGAAATCCTGCGAGTCATCGACTCCCTGCAACTGACGGATCAATATAGTGTAGCGACTCCAGTTAACTGGAAAGATGGGGATGATGTGGTGATTGTCCCTTCTCTCAAAGATCCCGAAGTCCTCAAGGAGAAATTCCCCAAAGGTTACCAAGAAATTAAACCCTATCTGCGGATGACACCTCAACCCGACAAGTAAACTCAAAGTAGGGTGGGCATTGCCCACCTTTTTTTAGGTATGTTGTTACACTTTATGGTTCAGTCATAATGTTATTTAGTAGGAGTAACCCTTGAGGAAATTGATATGCTTTCCGAACTCATAGTATTGCGGATGCCGCCAGCACTGCAAATGACAGACGAGCAATTTTTTGAGTTCTGCCAAATCAATTGCGATTTACGCATAGAACGCAACAAATTTGGAGAATTAATAATTATGCCCCCCACAGGTTCGGAAACAGGAAATAGAGAATTTAACATATTAGGACAGCTATGGGTATGGTCAGAACAAGATGCTACTGGTATAGCTTTTAGCCCAAGTACCGGATTCAAACTATCAACAGGTGCAGAGCGATCGCCCGATGCTTCCTGGATAAAATTAGAACGGTGGAATACTCTTTCTTCTGAATAAAAACAAAAGTTCGCTCCTATTTGTCCCGACTTTGTAATTGAACTCAGGTCACCTTCCGATAACCTAAAACCATTACAAGAAAAAATGGCAGAATATATGAGAGAGCCAGGAGTACAGTTAGGCTGGCTAATTGACCGAAAGCAGCGACAAGTTTATATTTATCGTCCAGGTCAAGAAGTAGAATGTTTAGATAATCCCGATACAGTTAGCGGCGATCCTGTATTACCTGGATTTGTGCTTAATATGAGTAAAGTTTGGTAGAAAGATCGATCGCACTCCCAAAAAATTATAAATCCTAAAATACCCCAATAAGTCAAAATTTTAAAGGAACTCAGGTAAATCCCAAAATGGACATCAAAAACGGCTTTATAGGCACAGTTGGCAACACGCCCCTAATTCGGTTAAACAGCTTCAGCGAAGAAACCGGCTGCGAAATCCTCGGCAAAGCAGAATTTCTCAATCCCGGCGGGTCAGTGAAAGACCGCGCCGCCCTCTACATTATCGAAGATGCCGAACAAAAAGGCTTACTCAAACCAGGCGGTACAGTAGTAGAAGGAACCGCAGGCAACACAGGCATCGGATTGGCCCACATTTGCAACGCCAAAGGCTACAAATGCCTGATTATCATTCCAGATACTCAATCCCAAGAAAAAATGGATATGTTGAGGACGTTGGGTGCAGAAGTGCGTCCCGTTCCCGCCGTACCTTACAAAGACCCGAATAACTATGTGAGACTTTCTGGCAGAATTGCCTTCGAGATGGAAAACGCCATTTGGGCTAACCAATTCGATAATTTAGCCAACCGTCGCGCCCATTACGAGACTACCGGAAAAGAAATCTGGGAACAAACGAACGGTCAAGTTAATGCCTTCACTTGCGCTACCGGAACAGGCGGTACTTTAGCAGGTGTGGCGATGTACCTGAAAGAAAAAAATCCCGATGTGAAAACTGTTTTGGCAGACCCGATGGGCAGTGCGCTTTACAGTTACATCAAAACAGGCGACCTTAAAATGGAAGGCAATTCGATTACAGAAGGAATTGGTAACAGTCGCGTTACCGCTAACATGGAAGATGTGCCGATCGACGACGCGATCCAAATTGACGATAAAGAAGCTGTGCGCGTAATTTACCAACTGTTGAAAAAAGATGGCCTATTTCTGGGCGGTTCTTCCGGTATCAACGTAGGTGCAGCTGTAGCCTTGGCCAAGCAAATGGGCCCAGGTCACACGATTGTCACCATTCTCTGCGATAGCGGCAGTCGTTATCAATCGCGACTTTACAATCGGGAATGGATGGCATCAAAAGAACTATTACCTGATTAGTCATTGCTCATTGGTCATTGGTCAAGAGAAAATTCCTACTAACTTTTGGCTATTAACAAATAGCAAATGACAAATAACAATTAACAATTGACCACTGACCAATGACAATCACGCAAATCAACGCATTAGCAGCACATC
>NZ_JACJUP010000449.1:0-4922 GCF_014748295.1 Planktothrix sp. FACHB-1355
TTCAAATTGAAATAGACACATCTTTAATTAGCATCGCCTCAGAATTAGTCGCCCAAATCACCGGAATAGAAAAGGAAAAATAGCTAACCCCTAGCCCCTAACCCCTAACCCCTACCTATGAGTCTTTTTTGCCTAGTTCACGGAGCCTTCCAAGGCGCTTGGTCTTGGGATTTGTTAATTCCTTACTTAGAAGCGCAAGGTCACAAAACAGTAGCAATGGATTTGCCAATTGAAGACGCATCGGCAAGTTTATCGCAATTTGCAGATGTAGTAATTCAAGCGCTGCCAAAAACTGATGACGATCTTGTCCTGGTCGGTCACTCAATGGCTGGTACTGTTATTCCCCTTGTTGCAGAAGCGCGTCAAGTGCGTCAATTGGTATTTCTTAGTGCGCTTATTCCATGTCCGGGATTCAGTACAATTGACCAATTTTCCCACAATCTCGATCCCGATAGTCTCAGAGCGTTAAATTACGAACCGAAAGAGCAAAGTAAACTCGCACAATTCAATGATGAACCCGATCTATTTAATCCAGTTTCTGTTGGTAAAGATTTTTCAGATGAAGCAGTATTGATAGAACTTTTCTATCACGATTGCGAACCGGATGTCATGCGCTGGGCGCTCTCAAAAGGACGATCGCAGCGATCGATGGCATATATTTATGATGTCAATCCGCTGAATTCTTTACCAAATGTAGATTATAAATATATTGTTTGTAGGGATGACCGGATAATTTCTCCGGCATGGTCGCGCTACGCTGCACGTAAGCGATTGGGAGTTGATGCGATAGAACTGCCGGGAGGACATTGCCCGCATTTGTCTCGTCCTGCTCAGCTTGCCTCCGTATTAACTAATCCTACCTAAAACTGGTAGCCGATCGATTTATACTCAGATGTTGCACCCTATTCATTTTGCACTGAAGCACGGGGATAAAAATCTTGGGTATAGAACTCCGCAGTTACGTATTTCTGGACAGCTTGCAGCCTCAATACGCCGCTTACTTGGGCACGGTGTCTCAAGGGTTTTTGCCATTACCGGGGGATGCGTCCCTGTGGATTGAGATCTCGCCTGGTATAGAAATTAACCGGATTACCGATGTCGCGTTGAAATCTGCCTCTGTACGTCCGGCGGTGCTAGCTGTGGAAAGGCTTTACGGTCTTCTGGAGATTCATTCTAGCGTGCAAGGCGAGACGCGGGCTGCTGGTAGAGCGATATTGGAGACGATCGGAGTCCGCAGAGAAGAGTGTATCAAACCGCGAGTGATTTCCAGCCAAATTATCCGCAATATTGATTCTTACCAAACACAACTGATCAATCGCGGTCGGCGGGGACAGATGATTTTGACTGGACAAACGCTTTATGTGTTAGAAGTTGAGCCAGCCGCTTACGCACCACTGGCGGCGAACGAAGCAGAGAAAGCGGCTCTGATTAATATATTAGATGTTCATCCGATCGGCAGTTTCGGACGAGTTTACTTGGGTGGTGCAGAACGCGATATTTTGGCGGCTTCCCGTGCGGCGCTGGTAGCAATTGAAAGCGTACCTGGGAAAGAAAATTTTCCCCCAGGACGTAAGGAATAGCTTACCGTTTTATCAGAGAAATGGGTGAAAAACCCCGTCCTTCTAGGACGGCTTTTCTTTCATAACGTAATATTAAGGGTTTTGACATCGTGCCATATATTTGTGGAGTTAAAGCTATCATAAATATATGGTAATGAGGTCGATAAACCATGTTTGTATTCGAGTTTAAATGCCAGGGAAAGCCAGAGCAGTATGCGGCAATCGAGTCAGGCATTCGCACTTCCCAATTCATCAGGAATAAATGCCTGAGATATTGGATGGACAACAAAGGCGTTAATGGCTACGACCTCAATAAATATACTGCCAAACTAGCCAAGGAATTCCCATTTGCAAATAAACTCAACTCGACAGCCAGACAAGCTTCTGCCGAACGTTGCTGGAGTGCGATCGCCAAATTTTTCGAGAACTGCAAGAAAAAAATTCCCGGTAAGAAGGGATTCCCTCGCTTCAAAAAGAACCAACGTTCGGTAGAGTACAAGAAATCCGGATGGTCACTTTCTGAGGATAGAAAAAAGATCGCCTTCACCGACAAGAACAAAATCGGCACGCTTAAACTAATCGGAACTCACGATTTGCACTTCTATCAATTAGAGCAAATTCAAAGAGTCAGATTAATTAAGCGTGCCGATGGTTTTTATTGTCAGTTTTGCATTGCCAGTGACTTAGCCAATGAAGAAGTTAAGCCAACAGGTAAATGTATCGGTATTGATATGGGATTAACCTATTTCTATACTGACAGCAATGGTGAAAAAGTAGATAATTCCAGGCATCTCAGAAAGTCAGAGAAGGCATTAAAGCGATTGCAACGTCGAGTTGACAAAAAGGTTAAGGGTTCCAACAATAGAAGAAAAGCTATTAACCGTTTGGGAAGAAAGCACCTAAAAGTGTCTCGTCAGCGTAAAGACTTTGCGGTGAAGTTAGCAAGGTGCGTAATGAAATATAATGATTTCGTGGCGTTTGAAGACTTGAAGGTGCGGAACATGGTGAAGAATCATCGTTTAGCTAAATCAATTAATGATGCCGGGTGGTTTTTGTTTCGGGAATGGTTGAAATATTTTGCCATTAAGTTTGGCAAGGTTGCGGTTCCCGTTGCATCTCATTACACGAGCCAAGAATGTTCTAATTGCGGCGATAAAGTAAAGAAATCCCTGTCGATAAGAACACACATTTGTAAGTGTGGAACTGTATTAGACAGAGATGAAAATGCCGCGATTAATATTCTATTGAAGGCATTAAAATTGATGGGATATATTTCAAATACCGTAGGGCATACGGAAATCAACGCTTGTGGAGAGACGACTCTCTACCTAAACCTGGAAACAGTGCTTAGGCAAGGTTGCTCGGTGATACAAGAATCTCCATCCCTTTAGGGTGGGGAGTGTCAAACTCTATAAAAGGTTAAGAGGAGATCGATTCTGTATGACAGCTTACACAAATCGCTCGAACTCCGATCGCATGAGACAATGGGCCAACTTAATTGCTATTGTGGCTGCCTTCGGCATCAATATATATAGCAATCTCTTTCCGCCTAACGGACGCACTATTGGTGAAATTTCCAATATCCTGTTCAAGAACGTCCTCATTATTCCCGCTAATTATGCTTTTGCGATTTGGGGATTAATTTATCTAGGTTTAATTAGTTTTGCCATCTATCAATTTCTACCCGCGCAAAGGCAAGACCCTTATCTGCGGCGCATCGGTTATTTTTTAGTAATGGCAAGTTTGGCGCAGATTGTCTGGGTGTTCGTTTTTGAGTACGAATTATTTGCCCGTTCTTTATTGGCGATGTTGGCAATTTTATTGCCCCTGATTGGGATATACTTGGAATTAGGAATTGCGAAAAGAAGGGTGTCGAGAACTCAGAAATGGTTAGTGCAAGTTCCCTTGAGCATTTATTTAGGTTGGATTAGCGTCGCGACAATTGTCAATGTGGCGATCGCACTATATAGTTTAGGTTGGAATGGCGGGGGAATTAGCCCGCAAATCTGGACAGCGATCGTCATGGTTGTGGCGGGTGCGATCGCAGCTACAATTAAGGTGACACGAGATGATTTTGCCTTCCCCCTTGTCATCGTTTGGGCGTTGGTAGCAATTGCCGTGCGTCAAGCTAATCAACTTGCGATCGCTCTGATAGCAGGGATATTGGCATTAGCTTTGGGATTATTGGTTTTGGTGGGTGTGCTGAAACGATCGTCTATTCGGACTAACAATGACTGATTACTCAATTATAACAAAAACGATTATCGAAGAAGCTAAAATTCGCGAAGATGCTCTACCTTTGAAAAATGAAGAGTGTCGATCGCGATTCTTTTTCCACCCGCATCCCACAGAAAAAGTTTTCTTATTTTTCCACGGTTTTACTGCTGCACCTTATCAGTTTGAACCGTTGGGAAAAGCTTTTTTTCAATTGGGTTATAATGTATTAGTTCCTTTGCAACCAGGTCACGGAATCGCGGGAAATTGGAACATTAATAATCCACCTCCTTTACCAGACGATGCGGAAGTTTATCAAATATTTGCGCTCGAATGGTTGCAGGTAACCAAACAATTAGGAAAAGAAGTAATAATTGGCGGCGAATCTAGTGGCGCTACTTTAGCGGCTTGGTTAGCACTCGAACGTCCCCAAGAGATTAGCAAAACTTTACTTTTTGCTGCTTATCTTGGTAGCCACTTGAGAATTATAAATTGGTTTGTGGCCATTCTACCTTTTTATTATGAATGGTTGAATAAAGATAATCCCGGAAGTCATGGTTATGATGGCTTTCTCGTTCCTGCTTTGGCGTTATTTTTACATCTGGGACAAGAAATACTCGATCGCGTGGAAAATACTCCTGCTAGTCCGATGTTAATTATTTCCAGCGAAGACGATAAAGCCGTTAACCTTCACGAACATCAGGATTTATTTAAAGCAGTAGTAAAATATCAGCCGAAATCCTGGTATTACTGCTTTGATAAAGACTTAAATATTCCCCATACAATGATGACCGAAGCGGAAGGAAACAACTACCTAGATTTGCTGATTACCATTTCTAAAGCCTACGTAGAAAGTGAATTAACCTGGGGTGAATTGGATAAAATAGCTCAATTCATGCTCAAAGGTGAAAGTTTTGAGACTGCGGTAGAAAAATTAAATGTCGATCGCCAAGTTTCCCCATATTTGCGCCTGATGATGGAAGCGATCGACAAACAAGCGCTCATCGATTTGCAGTGCTAATTGCGAATAGTTACTAAGGCAAAACTTTGTCCTTTGATTCGACGCAATTCGCTCACTTATGCCAAAAGGCTATATCGGCGAATATCCGGTGTAACCGCAACTAATCCATCCAATTTTTCGATCGCTTT
>NZ_JACJUP010000045.1:0-13294 GCF_014748295.1 Planktothrix sp. FACHB-1355
ATCGCTGGGAGTGGAGTCTGCCATAAACTTCTATTTGGATAAAAATAGCTCTGCGTTACCATACATCCTCTCTTGTCACAGGGGCAACGTCCAGAGGTCAGACTTTACTCCCTTCCCGCTCAAAGAATATGTATGCTTTGGGGAGAGTGGGGGAGAAAAGAACAACAGGTAACTTGCGATCGATCGTCTTACGGCGGGAAGGGAGTAAATTTACTTCATACAACTGCAAGGCGCTCTAAATAAACCTTTTGGTAGACACGGCATCTTGTACTACATATATAATACAAATACCCCAGCAAAACATTACCACAAGATCTGGGATTGGTCGTTATTCCAAACCCACTGCATGGCAACATTTCGAGATATTGTCAAATATTATCGGCCTTACCGAGCGATCGCACTTTTGAGTATTGCAGCAGCCAGTCTCTTTGAAATCGTAGACCTAGCAGTTCCCTATACCATTGGGCAAATTTTAAACGTCCTGTCAGGACAACCCCTGGATGCACTACTGCAAAAAGCGATCGATGCAGCATCCGCACTCACTGGGATGCCTGCCAACAAGCTTTTATCCTTGGCAGTGCTGCTGAGCGTCATCTTTTTAGTCACCGTTGTCAGAGCGCCCATACAACCTTGGATAAGTTCCTGGTTTCATTGGGATATTGCCCTGCGTTCTCGACGCGATTATTCCGGTAAAGCGATCGAAAAAGTTCTGACGTTACCCCTGGAATTTTATGACGAAAACAATCCCGGACGCATTGCCGGAAAAGTAGCTAGAGGCATTGCCAACCACACCTGGAGTTATCCAGAAATAGCAGGGCAACTAATTCCCAAACTTGGCAGAGTACTAGGAATTTTTGTAATTATCTGGCTGATAGAATGGCGCATAGCTATTTTATTTTTGATTTCTTTTGTATTTATCCTCACCTTCAGTATCAAAGACTTGAAGACTATTATCAAAATTGAAGAGCGGTTGGATAAATACGCAGAAAATACAGAAAGCCGAAACTCCGAAATAATTACGAACATCAAAACAGTTAAAGCATTCGCTACCGAAAAGCAAGAACTAAAACGACAACGAGAACGTCTGGAACGCGAATTCAAAGTAGTTGACTACCGCGTTCACAAAGGTTACGTCAAGCTAAACACTTGGCAAAGGACTGTGATTCAGTTCTGCGTTTTCACAGTACTGGGTTTGACTCTTGCCGCTACGGTTGGAGGGAAAATTTCATTAGGACATTTTGTCACGACTTTAACTGTTTCCAGTATGGCTTACGCCGAGTTGGAACCTATCAGTAACCTGGCGGAGGTTTTTGCCCGTCGCTATGCGTCTATGTTACGGTTTCACGAATTTATGCAGCAGCCGTCTGGCGCAGACTCAAAGGGAGTTTTGCAATCGCAAATCCTGTCAACCAGCACAACACCTTATAAGTTTACAGGCAAAGTGGAATTTTGCCAGGTAAGCTTTGGGTACGATCCCAGCCGTCAAGTTTTACAAGATATCAATCTACTCATAGAACCTTGTCAAACTGTAGCCTTAGTTGGGCGATCGGGATCGGGTAAATCAACCTTAGTGAAACTGCTGTTTCGCTATTTTGAAGCGAATCGAGGGCGAATTCTCATTGATGGGGAAGACATTCGCAGCTTGGATGTTACAGCATATCGGCACAGATTGGCGATCGTACATCAAGAAGTGGATATCTTCAACGGCACCTTACTGGATAACCTCAGATATGGTAATCTCAATGCCTCTTTGGAGCAAGTGCAAGCAGCTTGTCGCATTGCCAGACTAGATGAAGTTATCCAGCAAATGCCCCAAGGTTACCATACGCTCGTCGGAGAGCGGGGAGTGCGCTTATCTGGCGGACAGCGACAGCGACTCGGAATTGCTAGGGCGCTTTTAGTCGATCCGGACATTCTGATTTTCGATGAAGCGACATCTAGCTTAGACTACGAATCAGAGCGATCGATTCAGCTGGCAATGCGTAGTATTTTGGGTACTCGTACTGCGATCGTCATCGCTCACCGACTCAGCACTGTTCGCGAAGCAGACAAAATCGTCGTTTTGGATCGAGGACAGATAGTCGAAGTTGGTAACCACGCAGAACTTTTACGCCAAGAAGGTATTTACCGACGTCTGCATTTACTGCAAGAAACGGGAGAGCTGCTTTAAAGTAAAAAGTAAAAGGAAAAAGGCGATTGAGAAATATTTTCCTTTTGTCTTTTCCTTTCTTTCTCAGGTTTCGGTCTGGGAAAGGCTTTTTGCCTTTTAAAACATCTTGTGATTTCTTTACCCGTTCAAACTTACATTCTGGCTACCTCTGCAACTGGCCCTCTGTTGGGAAATATTTGGCTCGACATTGCAGTATTGGCATTAATGCTTTTGCTTTCGGCATTCTTCTCAGGTTCCGAAACGGCGATTACAGGACTCGATAACTTTAAACTCAGGGCTCTAATTAAAGAACACGGCGATCCGAAGCGGATTTTTACCCTGGTATTGGAGAAACGCGCCCGGTTTATTACGACCCTTTTGGTGGGTAACAACCTGGTGAATAACTTTTCTGCCATACTCACCAGTAACCTATTTGTCTTGTGGTTGGGCAATGCGGGATTGGGTGTTGCTACTGCCGTTGTCACATTTCTGGTGCTGATTTTTGGTGAAGTTACGCCTAAATCTTTGGCCATTACCCATGTCATGCCTTTTTTCAGGCTAGCAGTTCGCCCGGTTTACTGGCTGTCGATCGGTCTATCACCGATAATTTATGTCTTTGAAAACATTGCTCAGAGCGTAATTCGTTTGTTTGAAGGCCCAACTGTTCAGCAGGGAGAATCTTTAAGAGACCTCCAGTTGATGATCGAGGTTTTGGGTGGTAAAGGCCACTTGGACTTGGATAAACGCCAGTTGCTCAACAAAGCTTTGATGCTGGATAGCCTCAGCGCTCGCCATCTCGTCAAACCTCGAATTGAGATGCGGACAATTTCCCATGTAGCGACTCTTGAGGATTTGGTCAATTTGTGTTTGGAAACAGGATATTCTCGCATCCCCGTGCAAGAGGAATCGAAGGATGAGATTGTCGGAATTATTCATCTGAAGCGAGCGCTTCAGCACTTAAATCTTAGCCAAAAAGAAGGTCGCAGCCTATCCCCCGTTACCGCCGCAATGGACTCGCCCCTATACGTCCCCGAAACAAAGCGAGTTCCCAATCTGCTTAAAGAGATGCTTCAGATGCGCCTGCATATGGCCATTGTGGTAGATGAGTACGGTGGAACTGTGGGATTGATTACTCTGGAAGATATTTTGGAAGAGCTGGTAGGGGAAATTTATGATGAGAGCGATTTCCCGGCGCGGTCTAATTCCGTTAAAAACTCCCCTGTGCAGCGCGATCGCGCTCGTGCTGGCGGTGGATAAACACCCTGCAAGACACCTTCCTCAGATACCTCAGTAAAAATTTTCAAAAAAGACCTTGCATTCCCAGATGGTTGTGCTACTATAAATAATCGTGGGTAATAAGGGTCGGTGCCCGAGTGGTTAATGGGGGCGGACTGTAAATCCGCTGGCTATGCCTACGCTGGTTCAAATCCAGCCCGGCCCACCACGAACCAAATAACACAAACCAAATAAAAAGTAAATGGCGACAAATATTATATATTGCCATTTTATTTTTGAGATTTGAATGCAGTATTGCCCGTGTAGCTCAGTGGTAGAGCACACCCTTGGTAAGGGTGAGGTCACGAGTTCAATCCTCGTCACGGGCTTAAAAACATATCAAGAAAGTATACAAATTTGCTGATTGGTTTGGGATTTACATAATATAACCATCCTAGTTTGTAAGGCGATCTTAATTTCGCTTAGGCAAATGGAAGTTGCTTATTTTCATAATACAAAGATGGTTATGAAGTCACTCCTATGGCTTACACAAAGGTGGGTTATTGGAGAGACTGTATTTTTCGCTCGGTAAAACGGGTGCGGCAGGACTCGAACCTGCGACTCGCAGCTTAGAAGGCTGCTACTCTATCCACCTGAGTTACGCACCCAATTGTCTGTGTGCCTATATTATCAAAATTGATAAGATTTGTGGTGCGATCGGATCGGAAAAGTCAGCAGATCGAACTTTTGCCACAACTGAGCGTAGAACAGCCATCCGATAGTTGTACACTAAAAACCAAGAGAATGAGCCTTGGATAAGATAGTGTGATATTAATTTGCGATCGCAGTTCAGCCGCACCTGGTAAACCAGCATTCTGCATATCAAGAGTGTCGCAGGCGTAATTACACTCAACGCCAAGAGCTGCACCGGAGGTTCTCACCAGGAGTCAATTGCCAGTGTCATGTTTATTCTGAAACGGCAGGATGTTGAAATAACAAGCGTTCAGCACCCAAAGCGGGACCAGCAGATTCCGATTCTCAATTATCAGGGGCAAACGTTTCGCTTAATCAGTGTGTTCAGAGCGAACCAAGAGGAAGAAGCTAAAGCCTTCTGGCGGGATCTGACGGATAACCGAGGGAAAGCCTGTGTCCTATTGGAGGAACCGGAACGATATAGTGTCTGGGGCAAGATCCGTTTAGATCAGCTCGCTGGCGATGTCGCTGGCGATGCAAAAACGACTGCTCTCACTCAAGCCTGTCTGTTGCTGCTCCAAGGGGTTTATATAGACATAGAAGATCTCTTAGGAGCCAGACAGGCGGGATTGTTTCAAAAAAATCTGACGGAAATACTTCAACAGTGGCGCTTTCCACAGGCAGACTCTCCCCAAGCTATCAATAACCTGCTCACAATGGACCCGCTGAGTACCAACCAGCTTCCCCCTTGGGAAGAACATCATCTAATTACCCTGTTGCAAGAACTTTATCGTCTTGGTAAACAATATTTCGGAAACGCCAGCTTCGTCAGTCGAGCTATGGACACCCTACAAGACCTGCCAGGATCTGAACAGACCCAGTTTATCGAATGGTTGAATCAATCTCCCCTCGGTAAGCTTTGGCAGTAGCCTTGAAAAGGTGCCAAAAAAATGCAATGACTTGTAGTAGAGCGACTGAGAAGAGCACACCTGGGGTAAAATATCCGATCTCAACAGCGGTCAAAAACTGATTGACGTCTGTGCTTTCCATTGCCAGCTATTTCCTCTATGAATCCCTATGAGCAACCCTTCGGATAAATCATCCAGTCCTAAATCCCTTTTGCCAGTACGGACGATCGTCCTAGCCGGAATTGCTTGGGCAGTTCTAGCACTTTTGTTTTTCTTGCTATTTAGCATTACACCATCAGGAGAGGAGCGTCCGTTTTGGTATTTAATCGGTACATACGTTTTTGAAGAAGTCGCATATCTGTCAGCAGCCATATTATGTTTTAGAAATTGGCGCAGTCCTCAGATTGTCAGCGGACGTCAGGTATGGCTGGGATTTGGTCTGGGGATGCTGTTCTATTTCCTGGGAAACTTACTATTTGGCTATTGGGAGCTGGCTTTGGGTCTAGAACCCGATATATCTCTAGGAGATCTTTTCTTTATTGCCACTTATATTTCTCTTGGTTGGGGAATGATACTGGCAGTCACCTCTAGGCGACTGAATTTGGAAAAGTGGCAGTGGGGAATCGTCGCTGCGATCGCAGCCATAGGCATTGCCCTAGCTTACTGGATATCTGCCCCCGGCATTTCCGCAGCCCAGGCAGCACCTCCACCATCAATAGTTGCACAAGGCACAACAACTGCATCACCCACTGCCAAACCGGTCTCAAAACCACCTGCGGCACAGCAGAAACCAAAACCGACATCAGCAGCAAATCCTGCCCCCAATTCCAAACCAGCTGCATCGACATCACAATCTTCACCTTCTTGGATCGAGCAGATGGACAAACAATTACAGCCTCTTGTTCCTTGGGTGAGTTTGTTTTATGTGGTTTGTGATGTTGCCCTTTTAATTCTTGCCACAATGTTATTACTAGCCTTTTGGGGGGGTCGTTTTTCCCAGTCTTGGCGGATGATTGCAGCAGCAGCCTTGTCTCTGTACATAGCCGATATGTGGTTTAAGTGGGCTGAGAAACAACCAAATTACGAAAGCGGTTCTCTGCCAGAAGTTTTCTGGGTGTTCAGCGGCGTGCTGTTTGCTATTGGAGCTGCCCTGGAATACGATACATCAAGTCGTTCCCGCCGGGGTGGTGGGCGTAGGCGTACTTAGGGGAAGTCAAGCGTTATGACCGCCAAAAAATTAACACAAGCAGACAAAGCTGAAATACTTAAGCTATACCGAAATCCAGAAGAAACAACCTCAACACTGGCTCGCCGCTATGATGTCAGTCACTCTACCATCAGTCGCTTACTCAAAAGTACTTTGTCACCGGATGACTACGAGACGTTAATCCAGCAAAAACGATCGATGCGTCCGCACACAAGTATTGCTGAAGCAGAAGAGTCGATCGACACCGATCTTAGCGAACAGTCCCAAGCAGAACTATCCCTATCTACCGCCAGAAGACTGCGTAAGCGCTCTTCAGCAGGATTTTCTTCTCTAACTGAAGCAGAAGAAGCAGAAGAAGCAGAAGAGATACTTCCACTTCTAAATGTGCCTGCGGCAAGGGCCTCTAGTGCTGAAGACGATCTCTTGGATGAAGCTTATAGTACAGAAGCCAGCACTATCAAAGAAATGCTAGGAGAAGATCTCCTGGATAATGAAGAAGATTTGGCTGATTTGGATGAAGATGAAGATGACCTAGAAGATCTAGAAGATCTAGAAGACTCTGATGAAGATGACCTGGATGAGGAAATTCTACTCCCAAAAAGACGAGTACCAAGCAATGCCTTAGTACAGGTTTTGCCTCTATCGGAAGCGTCTTTTCCCAAACCTTGTTACTTGGTAGTAGACCGTGCGGCGGAATTGATTACCCGACCGCTCAAGGATTTTGGCGACTTGGGTCAGATTCCCAAGGAAGAAGTGCAACAGCGAACTTTACCTGTTTTTGACAATCACCGGGTCGCTAGACGTTTTTCCAATCGCGCCCAGCGGGTGATTAAAGTTCCTGATGGCAAAATGCTTCAGAAGGCTTCTCCCTATTTGAAAGCAAAAGGAATTACGCGGTTGCTAATAGACGGTCAAGTTTATTCTCTCTCTACAACTTAGACTGTTTTAGGCTGGGAATTGGCTGGAGCAGCGGTTTTTCCCAGTGCTTAAAGTTTTGATAATTTAATTAGGGCTAACTTACGGCTAGCGACTCATTGTCGTCTAGAGCGCCAGTCGCAGTAAAGCTATTGACAAACAAATGAACATATGTATTGCGTCGTGGCGATCGCACTGTCTGCCGGAGGCATGAGGATTTGGGCGATAATCGATCGACGCCAACAAATTTTCCCTCCGCAGGCGATCGCCATGCTTCACCCTGCCAGGGTCTGTACAAGAATGCACATTTAGTTGATTTTGTCAAATACTTTTACTGGACTAGCGCTGTACCTCACAGGGCTATTGTTCCGTTTTTCAACTTTTTGAAAATATTTGTAACATATACTACTTATTTGATAAAATGACCTGCGTTTAAATAGTAAAATTTTCCTTAAGGGATCGCTATTTATTTCCAGTAGACCCTTATTTTAATCTACCGGAATAAATTTTGTTAATTTATTGGTATCGCTATTGTGTCGTTTTAAAAAGCGCTGTGTATATCGGATTAGTCAAACTTGATTCGACATACCTTCCATACAAATAACAGATAGAGGCAGAGGAAATATGAAAGTTACAGAAATAGTAGAACTTTACCAAGATGGAAACAGAAACTTTGCTGGGATCGATCTCAGCGGAGCAGACTTAGCAGAAGTGACTTTAGTCGGCGTAAACCTTACAGGTGCTAATCTGAGAGGCGCTAATCTGACCAGGGCTTCTCTCAATAAATCAGACTTGAGTGGAGCTTTATTAAACTGGGCTAATTTAACATTTACCAAACTGGGAGAAGCCAAATTAGTCGAAGCAGATTTAATGAAAGCACAAGTCAACGGTGCTGTCTTTGTCAAATCAAAACTACCAGGGGCAAGATTGAGCGGTGCTAATCTCAAAGGAGCCAACTTTCGAGGCGCTAATCTCTGGGGTGCTAATCTCTGCGGAGCTAATTTGCAAGATATCAATTTGCGAGGAGCAAACCTCAGCGGTGCGAATCTTAACTGGGCTAATCTACAGGGTGCGAGATTGAGCGGTGCTATGCTGTATGGAGCTTTGTTAAACGGTGTCAACCTCAACAGTGCATTCTTAAATGGAGTAGATTTGAGTGGCGTTGAGCTGGATGGAATTAATCTTAGCGAAGCTAAACTCAGCGGCGCTAACCTAGAAGGAGCTAATCTAATGGCGGCAGATTTAAGTGAAGCCTTGCTCCGGGGGATAAACTTGATAGGCGCAGATTTGACGGGAGCCAACCTAACAAGAGCTTATTTGGAAAAGGCAAATTTAAAATGGACAAGGTTAACTCAGGCAAATTTAACCGATGCCGATCTCAAAGATGCGATACTGACAGGAGCAAACTTTGATGGCGCTAAATTGACAGGCACGATTTTACCAGGAGGAAATATAGAGCATATGTATTTAGCTAGAAGAGATACAGCTGTATAATTTTAAGCAAAAGGTGAAAGCTTATTCTATAATTGATGTTGGCTAACGCAATTGGAGATGATGGATAAAGAATCTGCAAAAGTGCGCTATGGAGTGGTTCTGGTAACGGCTGGCACGCGAGAAGAAGCTGAAGCGATCGCACAAAATTTAGTAGAATCAAAACTGGCCGCTTGTGTCAGCTTATTTCCCATAAAATCGATTTTAATTTGGTCAGGGCAGTTGCACAAAGAAGAAGAATGGCAACTGCTGATTAAGACAGATTTGGCTAAATTTGAAACTCTGGAAGCGAAGATTCGAGAACTGATTTCTTACGAAGTTCCGGAAATTATTGCTTTGCCCTTAGTGGCTGGATCTGCACCTTACTTGGCGTGGATTTCCGCACAGGTAAATTGATTTGCAAGTACATCGTAGAAGATAAAACTACTAAAAAGGAAATCCCCATCAATTTTATAGCCAAAGGAACAGAAAATGGGGCGTTACGATAATCTCAGGAAAATAGAGCAATTAGATCCAGTTAAGGATCGTTCAGAAATTGTCAAAATTATGGTTAGTTATGAGTTCCCTTGGGACTTTCAGCGAAGTTACATCGAACTGGCGTTTGTTAGGGCTTTTGCAAGTCCCAGGATAGCTGGTTTAGTAGCAAAACGCGGTTACACAAAGGCACACACTCAGAAGCGCTATGATGATAGCTCAATTTTGATGTTTGAAATTATCAAGTATGGCTATGATAGCGAAAAAGGTCGTGCCTGCATTGAACGGATGAACTATATTCACGGCCATTTTCCAATAAATAATCAAGACTTTATTTACGGCATCGCTACTTTCATTTTAGAACCTATCTACTGGAACGATCGCTTTGGCTGGCGACGAATGTCAGAAAAAGAACGGCTGGCATGGCTAAATTTCTGCTTAGAGATTGGTAAACGAATGAAGATCGAAAATTTGCCTGATTCTCTAGAAGAAATGGAACATTTTAAGCAGGAATATGAGGATAAGTATATTTATAAGTCTCCTGCTACTAAAGAATTGTATGAATTGTTTGTTAACTTAATTTCTAATTGGTTTCCCCTCGTTCCTAAAAGACTGGTTGAGTTGGTATTTCGTTGTATTATAGATGAGCGATCGCTAAAAGCTTTTGAAAAAAAAGCGCCTCATCCTGCGGTCAAAAGCTTTGTAGAATTTTGTTTGCACGCACGCGCTTGGGTGCTGAGTTATTTACCAGCACGTACTAGATCTGGTTTATTTGTCGATCGTCCTTCCCGTTCTTATCCTGCTAATGATTACGATGTGACAAAATTGGGGCCACCAGATGAGAATTTGAAGAAAAAGGTTTCTGTGTGAATTTCTCTCGCTAGTGGGGAAACTTCAGGCTATTTCTGGAGTGCTTGTTGAAAAGTCTTAATTGCATCAACATGATTTACCATATTGATACAACGCAACAACAAATCGAGATCGATTCCTTTGACTTCTTCACTACTGCTCATCTTTTCATAGTAAATTTCATTCTCTAGGTCAGTCCCTCAAATAAAAGGGGTGATTCTTTGGTGGGTGTTGCGATCGCTGCTGGGGTCATTTGAGTCTCCCTACCGCTTCTATTTAAAACATTTTAACGGTGGAAGCGGCGCAGGATGAGGAAGGTTATCAGACTGGCGATCGCACCTATGCCTAAACTGATAGTGAAGACTTGTGTTTGGAATGCCAGGGCATTTTTCCCGCTAGGAGGTTGGGCGAGGATTATGGCTGAGGCAGCTTGGCTGGCGGCGAGTCCGATACCTGCAATAGCGACGGTTTTGTTGAGGGTGCGATCGCTTGCAGTTTGGCGGATGTTGCTGGTGCCTTCTAGGGTACGAATTAGGTTTTCTAGTAAGGTTAATCCGGTGCTGAGGCTGGTATAATCGGCTTCTACTTGTCGCAAATAGCGTTCTTTGGCAAAATCACCAAATTCGATTAAAAAGCTTAAATCTTTTTGGGGATTTTTATCTTTTTCTGCCAATCGTTTTAGGCGTTGTTGATAATTTTCGATGTTAATATCTAGGGTGCGGCTTTGGGCATTTAATTTATCTAAATCTATCGCATATTGAGCGAGTGTATTGAAAGTATTATTTAGGGTTGTTTCTAATTGCTTTAAATCGGATTGGGCAGGCTGAATTTGGCGATCGGAGGGAACGATCGCGCTGACAGAATTTTTAACTAAGAGATAATCGTTTTTCAGGGCATTTTTGGGTTTGTGGCTTTGGGCGTAAGACCAAATTATTTTATGGCGATAGCTGAATAGGCGGATTAAATCTACATAAATCTCTGCCATTGTTTGGCGGATCGTATCGATTGAAAGGTGATGGGGAAATAGCCAGATTTGCAAATGTTCGCTTTCTTCTTTCAGCTTTTCCCAATTAGAAGGAAACTGCCACAGGTCAAAAACGGTTGCGCCTAAATAATTGCCTTTGCCCCAGAAATCGCGATGCCAATCCGGGTTGTTAGAAAGCTGATTATAACATTCTTTGGCGATATTTTCAAGCTTTGTTTCATCTTGAATATCCTGGTCAATTTGTCCCCACATCAGCCAGGTTTGACCGATTTTTCCCCTCACGTTTTCGCCGCCGATATGTTGCAAAATTGTTTGTTTTCGTTGGGTTAAAATGCCGATTTCTTGGGGCGTATCGTTGAGGGTTTGTTTGCCGTCGGCGTAGTTACCAGAACAATCAACTTGCAGGGCGTAAGTGTCGCCTAACTGGAGGGGATAGTAATAACCATCAAGGGGAAGTTCAAAACTTTCTACTTGCTGATTTTCTAGCAGTTGGACGAAACTGGCTTCGGCTTTTTCCCTCTTGGCGAGTTGTCGGAAAAATGCTTCATCTAGGTATTTTCCCGAACTATTCAGTTTAGAATCGTTATAGACTTTTTGCCAAAAATCCCAGCGATTTTGGTGGATGTTTTCCTCAGATTGACCTAAACCTTCTCGCAGGTCGTAGAGAAAAAGGTCAAGCGTGGGATAAATTAATTTAATCGGTTGATTCATGGGTTAAAGGATGGGGATTTCTGGCAGCAAATAGGGAATAGTTTGGATTTCTCGTGCTGCTTTTACCGGGTCGGGGGCGGTTAAAACTTTCTGGGCAGTTTCTAATAGTTCATTGTCGTTTAAATCAACTGAAATATTTTCGATTTCCTTAGCGCGATTTTCTGCTGCTTCGTTTACTTTTGGTTTTAGACCTTGTTTTTGGACTGCCGCCGGGTTGAGCAAGGCTTGGCGGTTTTTTTGGTAATATTGATTGAAGGTAGAATCGCTTTTGGCTATGGTATCGAGTTGAGCAATATTATCGGAAATTGCTGCGGCTATTTGGTGCAATTTTGTGGTTTGTGACTCTGATAAAGGTGAGTTTTGTTGATATAAAGCAACCAGGAATGCTTTGAGGGTATTTTTAGCAGCAGGTTTCATAGAATTTAGGCGTGACCCGTAATGGTAAAAGCGGCCCAATGGTAAGGATGGGTAAATGGTTGGTGGTCTGTTTCCATTGTATTCGCTCGGTTGAGGGCGTCTTCTAAGAGTAAACCCAGGTTATTATCTGCATCGGCAGGGAGGGATGCTAAGGTTTGGGCATAAAAGCTTTGGATATCACCCCAAGTTGCCTCTCGCAACCATTTTTGGGCATTTTTCAGGGCGACGGGTTCCGCTTCTCCTTGCCGCAAAAGGTGGTAAAATTTCATCATTATTAAGGCACTGGCTTCTGATTCCACCGTCCACAGGGTACTGACGACGTAGGTTACACCGCGACTGAGAAATGCGCTGACGAGTCCGACATATTCGGTGGTGATGCTTTGGTTGCCTGTGATGGCGGTTTCGCAAGCAACAAGGCAGATGAGTTGGCAGGGATGAAGGGGGATTTGGACAATTTCTTCTATGGTAAGTTTATCGTTGCCGCTGAGGGCTAAATAGGATTTTTTGGGATTGAAAAAGTTGTAGGTTCCATGTCCGGTGAAGTGAAAGATTGAGTAAGGTGAGGCAAGGGCGGTTTTGATGGCTTGGACGGTGGCGGCGTTGTCACTGAGGCGTTGGGGATTTTCAAAGAGTTGGGATATGGCGGTTGATTGAATTTCCGCGTAGGCTAAGTCTTCAAAACCTTCGCTGTTGGGATGTTCTACGCTTAAAAGTTTGCCTTGATTTTGCGTGTTTTTTCCCTGTGCGATTAACCCAATTTTGGCACTGGGTAAATAGGTAATGGTGAATTTATCGGCAAACAGGGAATGAAGGGGAAAGCGGTGTAAGTCGCGGTGGGGAATTAAGATTAAATGGGTGATTCCGGTAAGGGTGGATTCAATTTTTGGGATGTCGAGAATTTCTTTTAGTTGCCGTAACTTTTCGGGTAAGTTATCGCGCCAGTCGGATGTTGTTTCTGTTTCGGATTCCTTACCTTTGCCATAGTCGGCGTATTGTTGATTCCAATCTTTCACCCATTTTTCAAATTTATCTAGGCGTTGTTCCAGAAACCCGGTTTCTCCAAGAAACCGGGTTTCTAGGGTCTGTGGGGTTTCTCCATGTTTAATAATAAAAGTAGTTAAGGCGGCGGGGCTGAGATGCCAGTAAACTATCGCAGTTGTGGGCTGTAAAAGTTGTTGAATTTCGGCATAGTTGGGAGATGCAATTTCATCGCTATAGGCATAGAGTAGCCAAGAGAGGCAGGCATTTTTTCCGGCTTCTGCGGTTTCTAATGCTTCGAT
>NZ_JACJUP010000450.1:0-4917 GCF_014748295.1 Planktothrix sp. FACHB-1355
CGACTAATTCGACTACCTCGACTAATTCGACTACTTCCAGTAATCACTGTGTAATTCCTGACTGGCTACAGGAATGTTTGTGTGCTGGGCCAGAAGCCTGCGATCCCGCAGACACAGGGTTAATTTGTCGAGCCTTTGAATTTGCTTATAAACTCCACGACGGACAGTATCGCAAATCCGGAGAACCTTATATCTGTCATCCAGTTGCAGTGGCAGGTTTGTTGCGAGATTTAGGCGGATCGGGGGCGATGATCGCAGCTGGATTCCTGCACGATGTCGTTGAAGATACTGATGTCACTGTGGAAGAGATCGAACAGCGGTTTGGCTCAGAAGTGCGTCGATTGGTGGAAGGTGTCACCAAATTGTCTAAGTTTTCGGAAAATTTCTCCAGCAAAACCGAGCGACAAGCGGAAAACTTCCGCCGAATGTTTCTGGCAATGGCTCAAGATATTCGGGTAATTGTGGTGAAACTGGCCGATCGCCTCCATAATATGCGAACGCTAGAACACCTGTCTGACGAAAAGCGTCGCCGCATTGCTCAGGAAACGCGAGAAATTTTTGCTCCTTTGGCCAATCGTCTGGGGATCGGGCGCTTTAAGTGGGAACTGGAAGATTTGGCGTTTAAATATCTGGAAACCGAATCATATCGCCAAATACAGGAGTTAGTTGCTGAAAAGCGCACAGATCGAGAGGAAAGACTCACAAATGTCACAAAAATTCTGCGGGAGCGTCTGGAAGAAACGGGAATTCGTTGCCAGGAGCTGAGCGGTCGTCCCAAGCACCTTTACAGTATTTTCCTGAAAATGCAGCGCCAGCAAAAAGAATTTCATGAAATTTACGATCTGGCGGCAATTCGCATTATTGTCGAGAGCAAAGATGAATGCTATCGCTCTTTAGCAGTTGTTCACGATGCCTTCCGACCGGTTCCTGGCAGATTTAAAGATTACATCGGTTTGCCGAAACCCAACCGCTATCAGTCGCTGCATACTGTAGTTATTGGCCCAACGGGGCGTCCGATCGAGGTGCAGATCCGTACCCAGGAAATGCACCGCATTGCGGAATACGGTATCGCCGCGCATTGGAAATACAAGGAAACCGGTCGTTCTAACACTCAGCTGACAGCATCGGATGAGAAGTTTACCTGGTTGCGGCAGTTGTTGGAATGGCAAAACGATTTGAAAGATGCTCAGGAATATATTGAGAGCGTCAAAGATAATTTATTTGAAGACGATGTGTACGTCTTCACGCCTAAAGGCGATGTGATCTCCCTGAGTCAGAAAGCGACACCAGTCGATTTTGCCTATCGCATCCACACAGAGGTGGGTCATCACTGCGCGGGTGCTAAAGTGAATGGGCGGATGGTGCCGCTGGGTACGCCGTTGAAGAATGGGGATATCGTAGAAATTATCACCCTGAAAAACAGCCACCCCAGTTTGGATTGGCTGAATTTTGTGGTGACTCCTTCCGCCAGAAACAGGATTCGGCAATGGTATAAGCGCAGTCACCGCGACGAAAATGTCGCTCGCGGTCGGGAACTGTTAGAAAAGGAATTGGGTAAAAGCGGTTTTGAAGCTTTGCTGAAGTCTGAACCCATGCAGGCGGTGGCGGAACGATGTAATTACCATAGTGTAGAAGATTTACTGGCTGCTTTGGGTTACGGGGAAGTAACGCTCAACTTAGTGGTAAATCGTATCCGAGAAGCTGTGAAGTCTCAGCAACCTATTGCTCCCGCTCCAGAAGTGTTACCGCCGCTTCCCACAACGCAGCGTTCCAGTGCATCTGCTAATGGCAGTAAGGGTGGGGTACAATCTCGCACGAGCTCGCCGATCGCAGGAGTGGAAGGATTGCTTTATTATCTGGCTGGGTGTTGCAATCCGATTCCCGGCGAAGCGATTATCGGTGTGGTGACGCGCAGCAGTCGGGGTATTTCTATCCACAGGCAGGGATGTAACAATGTGGAAAACGTGCAGGGCGATCGCCTCGTACCTGTGAAGTGGAATCCCACCGACTCGGATGGCGCTCGTCCCCAAACATATCCGGTCAATATTCAAATTGAAGTACTCGATCGCGTGGGAGTTCTTAAAGATATCCTCTCTCGTCTAACCGATAATAATGTCAATGTCCGCAACGCGCAGGTAAAAACCTTTGAGGGACGCCCCGCTTTAATCGATTTGGGCATTGATATCGAAAATTATCAGCAGCTGGAGCGTGTTTTCGTGCAAATTAAGAAAATGAGCGATGTTTTGAATTTGCGTCGCATCAGTCAGGTGGAAGAACAAAAGCTCTAAGTGCTTGACAGTTGCGCTCTGGTTGGTTCTGCTTTTTTGACACTCCCCCGATTTCCTATCGGGGGATTCTTGGTTGAACGAGTCTACTTGGACTGAGTTGCTTGCGGTACTCAACCTAGAGGTGGTTCCTTTCCCAAGCATTACTTCCTCTGTGCCCCAGAGTAGTTGGATTGCGCCAAGATTTGTTTGAATAAAAAGCTGGTCGTCTAGTTTCCATACAAATTTTACCAGCTCCTGAGTATAACTAGAACTGGGGAACAGAACGCTATATTTGCGCTTGTAAAAATCCTAAATTCTCCCCACCTGTTGAGCCACAGCATAAGTTGCAAGGATTAGTATAGGAGAATCTGCGATCGCCTGTATCGTAGAAACCTGCTGTAGGGGAAGCCTTCTCTATTTGTGGGGAACAGGGTAGCAGCAAGCAAACGTCAAAGCCTTTCGGTTCTCAGCCCGATGTCCGCTTTCAGTCTGCTAAATCTAGCAGAACGTAACTGCCCAAACTCATCCTTATCAGTTTTTTAGGATTTTCTTGAATGGCTTTTAATCTCGCCCAGCGCATCTCCTTCGCCGCCACCGCAGTAGCCCTAGCTACTCTTGTACCCGGTATTGCCTTTTCACAAAACTCCAGTCCCAATACTCCTCCCGCACAACCCGCGCAACCCACAAACCCTTCTAATCGTCCAGCTACAGTAGAGGAAGTATTGGGTCTTACTCCTGGGCAGGTGCAACAAATACGAGATATTCTTGTCAACAGACAACAACAAATTGAGTCGGTATTAACTCCAGACCAGCGGAATAGATTTGCCCAAGCAGTTCAATCCGGCCAAAATCCCGGTACAGCACTACGTTCCCTTAATTTAGAACAAGAGAAAATCAATCGGATTCGCTCAATTGTGGAAACTTCTAACCAGCAAATTCGAGGAGTTTTGACAGCAGAACAACTGCAAAGACTGCAACAGCAAGTGCAACAAAATCGTCCCAGCAGTCAAAGGTAGATTATACTCAACTCACAAATCTATAGCAGGGGGGTTATTTTTGAGATAGCCTCCCTTTTCGCATAGCCGTCTAATTTCTGTAAATAACTGGCAAAATTTAAGCAATAGTCAATTTGAATTTAAATGAACTCAGCTACAACCGGAACAAATACAAATTCCTCCAATCCTTTGCTGACACTCAATTATGAACCGGCGTTGGAAGGTTTGGGAGAGGATTATTTCGATCGAGTCGCAGCGGCTGAATTCCCCAGACATATGCTGCGGTTTCGGAACGATCGACTGCTTCCCCTACTGGGACTAGATCCTCAACAAGTAACCGATTACCATTTCATCGAAGCCTTTGGCAAGTTTGAGGGTCGATCGCCTTTTTTAGCGTTGCGCTATCACGGTTATCAATTTGGCGAATACAACCCATTTTTGGGCGATGGCAGAGGTTTTCTCTACGGACAAGTTCGCGGAACTGATGGGGAATTGTACGACTTCGGTACGAAAGGTTCCGGTAGAACGCCTTACTCTCGCGGCGGTGATGGACGATTAACTCTCAAAGGCGGCGTGCGGGAAGTTCTTGCAGCTGAAATGCTGTACCAAATGGGTGTGCGAACATCTCGCTGTTTGAGCATGATTGAAACTGGCGAATCTTTATGGCGGGGAGATGAACCTTCGCCTACTCGGTCATCGGTGATGGTGCGTTTTAATCGTTCGCATATTCGGTTTGGTACGTTTGAGCGTTTGCAATATATCGGTCGCAAGGATTTAATTCAAAAGCTGTTAGACCATGTAATCGCACAGTATTATCCCGCTTTACAAGGAACACCTGACAAGTACTCCCAATTCTACGCACAATTAGTGCAACGGGTGGCAGAATTAGTGGCGCAATGGATGGCGGCTGGTTTTTGTCATGCTGTCTTGAATACAGATAATATGTCAATTACGGGGGAAAGTTTCGATTATGGGCCTTATGCTTTTATCCCTACTTACAATCCCCAATTTACGGCGGCATATTTTGATTATTACGGGCGTTATAGTTACAGCAATCAAGCAAGTATTTGTCATTTGAATTTGGAAATGCTTCAGCAACCATTGGTGGCGGTGATTCCTCTAGCTGATATGGAAGTTGCTTTGGCACAGTTTGAGGAGCATTATCTATCGATGTATAAGCAGTTGATGCTCAATAAGTTGGGTTTTGAGGGAACGCAAAGTGCAGCAGCAGATGAGTTGTTTTTCCTTACTGTTCAACTTTTGAATGATACTCAGGTGGGTTATCACGAGTTCTTTGCGGAATTAAGGCGGCACTTTTCTAGTAAGTGGCGAGAAGATGTCAGTAAGATTTTCAATGGTGCTGCTATTGTACAATCGTTTGAGCAGTCAAATTTGTTCGATAAATGGCGAAATTTATATCATTTGGTGTTGCAGAGTTTGCCTGTTGAGGAGATGGATAAGGTGGAGGGGATGTTGTGCGATCGCAATCCCATAACAGTCATAGTTCGTCCGGTGATAGAATCGATTTGGGAGCCAATTGTACAAGAAGATAATTGGCAGCCTTTTTACGATTTGTTAAAGCGTATTTGGTCTAAAAATTAGGAATTTAATCTCTGTAGGGTGGGCATTGCCCACCTTACTTTAATTATTTTTTT
>NZ_JACJUP010000451.1:0-4917 GCF_014748295.1 Planktothrix sp. FACHB-1355
AATTATTGATAAACACGAGGGGAAAATTTGGGTAGATTCGGGGCAGGGGAAAACTAGATTTACAGTGTTATTACCAATTAACTAAATAAGGAGTAATCCATTTATGCCTAAACCAGTAATCTTATGCGCTGATGATGAAAGCGTTGTTTTAAATAGTTTAAAAATTCAACTCAGAAACAAGTTTAAAGATGCTTTTATTTATGAAATAGCTGAAAGCGCCGATCGAGCCGCAATTGACCGTGCTAAACGTGAAGCAAATTTACATTCTTATTTGTCCAAACCCTGACTGGGAAAAGAAGTTATTGAAACCATAAAGGATGGCTTGAAAAAAATATGAAAAATCCGGTAATTATATGTGTTGATGACGAACAGACAATACTTGATAGTTTGAAAATAGAATTAAAAAAAGCCGTTGGCGATATCTATATTATAGAAACTGCGGAAGGCGGTGAAGACGCTCTCGAATTATTAAGAGAGTTGCAAGAAGATGAATATGAAATTGCTTTGATAATTTCTGATTATATAATGCCCGATATCAAAGGGGATGAATTATTAAAGCGCGTCCATGCCATTTCGCCCAAAACCATTAAAATAATGCTGACAGGGCAAGCAGATATTGAAGCGGTGGCCAATGCAATAAATCATGCTAAATTATATCGTTACATCAGCAAACCTTGGGAATCGGAAGATTTAAAACTGACGGTGAAAGAAGCCATACGCAGTTATTTTCAAGAGAAGATATTAGCAGAACAAAATGCAAAATTGGAAGTTTACAATCAGAAGTTAGAAGAGTTAGTAAGAATCCGCACAGGAGAATTAGAACAAAAAAATCTGCAACTAGAACAAGAGATTAGGGAACGCCAACAAGTAGAGACGGCACTGCAAGCATCTGAGGTGGAACTGCGTGCCATATTCGCGGCGATGACCGATGTTGTGCTGGTCAGAGATGCCGAAGGACGCTGCCTTAAAATTGCCCCCACACATACGGAAAACTTGTACAAATCGCCGACTGATATGATTGGCAAGACGCTGCACGATGTTCTGCCAAAACAGCAAGCTGACCTGATTTTTAGCGGTATTCAACAAGCTCTCTTAACTCAGCAGACGGTCTATGTTGAATACAACGTGACAATTCAGGAGCGAGAAGTTTGGCTGGGAGCAAATATTTCACCTCTTTCTCCAGAGGCGGTAATTGTAGTAGCGCGAGATATAACCGATCGCAAGCATAGAGAAGAAGCATTACAATTAATAGTCGAAGGGACAGCCTCAACAACAGGCGATAGCTTTATGCGTTCCTGCGTCCGATATCTGGCTGAAGTACTGCAAGTTCGTTATGCCTTGGTAACGGAGTGGGCCGATCGAGAAAAAACGAAAGTGCGTACACTGGCGTTTTGGACTGGCTTTGATTTCAACGAAAACATCGAGTTTGAAATCGGTAATACTCCCTGCGGCGAAACAATTTTAAAAGCGAATATTTGCTTTTATTCTAATAAATTAACCGACACTTTCCCTAACAATGAATTACTCTCTAGACTGGGCATACAAAGTTATGCAGGAATGCCTCTAGTTAACTCCAGCGGAAATGTATTAGGCCACTTGGCAGTCATGGATATCAATCCGATGGCAGATGACCAAACAAGAGAGCTAATTTTGAAAATTTTCGCTGCCAGAGCCGCAGCCGAATTGGAACGAAAAAAAGCAGAAAAAGCACTCCAAGAATCTGTATATGCCGCAGATGCGGCCAACCGTGCCAAAAGTCAATTCTTGTCCAAGATGAGCCACGAACTGAGAACGCCACTAAACGCCATCTTGGGGTTTACTCAAGTAATGAACCGCGATGCCTCCCTATCGGCTGAGCAGAAGCAACAATTGGGAATTATCAATCGCAGTGGCGAGCATTTGCTAGCATTAATCAACGACATTTTAGAAATGTCCAAAATCGAATCGGGCAGGGTAACGCTGAATGAAAATAGCTTTGACCTGTGTCGCTTGCTAACCAATCTCGAAGAGATGTTCCAACTCAAAGCTAAATCTAAAGGTTTAGCGTTAATCTTCCAACTCGCTCCAGAGGTTCCCAAATACGTCAAAACGGACGATAACAAGTTACGCCAAGTCTTAATTAATTTACTGGGAAATGCGATCAAATTTACAGAAAAAGGTAGTGTCATCCTGCGCGTGAAAGTGGATGGTTTATCGAGAGCGACGACGAACAATTCTCGACTGTTATTTGAAGTAGAAGACACCGGCCCAGGTATTGCCCCTGAAGAAATGACGCTCCTATTTGCACCTTTCGGACAAACGGAAAGCGGTCGAAAATCCGAGCAAGGAACTGGATTGGGTTTACCCATTAGCCGACAATTTGTACAGCTGATGGGAGGGGAGATTGCCGTGAGCAGTACTCTGGCTAGAGGAACAACTTTTAAATTTGATATTCCCGTTTCTGTAGTTGACAATCTCAAAGTTCCCGCTGCACGAGAAACTCGCAAGATAATTGGCCTAGCACCCAATCAACCGAAGTATCGCATCTTGGTGGTTGAAGATGTCAAAGTCAGCCGCCTCCTGTTGGTTAAATTACTTACAGCCATTGGCTTTGAGGTGTATTCTGCTGCCAACGGTAAGGAAGCTATTGTCCAGTGGAAGAACTGGCAACCGCAGGTAATTTTCATGGATATACAAATGCCGGTGATGGATGGGTACGAAGCCACCAAACGCATCAAAGAGCATCCTCTCGGTAAAGCAACTGCGATCGTCGCTCTGACTGCCAGCGCCTTTGAGGAAGACCGCATTGCTATTTTGTCGGCAGGCTGCGATGATTTCGTCAGCAAGCCCTTCTCGGTCGAGCTAATCTTAGAAAAAATGGCTCGTTATTTAGGGGTGCGATACATCTACGAGGAGCCGATCGCGATCGAGTCGGAAGTTCAACCAAAAAAAGAAGCACTTTTGAGGGGTATGGCTTCTCCAGATCCGGGCGGTAACTCAAATCTCCCCCTCGATACCTACTTGTCCCAAATGCCTGCCGAGTGGGTAGAGCAGCTATACGACGCCGCTGCCCAATGCAGCGATAGTCTGATTTTTGAGCTAATCGAGCAAATTCCCACCAGCATTCCCCCCCTGGTCAACACCTTGAAAGAATGGGCAGATGAGTTTCGTTTTGATAAAGTTATAGATTTAATTGAGCAGTCAAGAAAATGAATAACAACCAACTATTAACAAATAAAATTGATGGGGTGAAAGAGCTTCTCCCTAACAGCAAAGGAAATATTCTTATTGTTGACGACAAACCGGATAACCTGCGCCTTTTGGCGACTATACTAAGCGAGCGGGGGTATGAAGTACGCAAAGCGCTGAACGGCCAAATGGCGCTAACTGCCTGTCGGGCATCTCTGCCCAATTTGATATTACTCGATATTAATATGCCAGAAATGAATGGCTATGAAGTTTGCGAATATCTGAAAGCAAACGAGCCAACTCGCGATGTGCCGATCATTTTTATCAGCGCCCTAGACGATGTTTTGGATAAAGTAAAAGCTTTTGCAGTAGGTGGAATAGATTATATCACCAAACCGTTTCAGAGTGCGGAAGTTTTAGCTCGCGTGGAGAATCACCTGACGCTGCGGAAACTGCAAAAGCAACTGCAAGAACAAAATGGGCGGCTGCAACAAGAAATTAGCGATCGCATTTCAGCGGAAACAGCCCTGCGGGAAAGTGAAATAAGATTGCGCCATCAGAACGCCGTGCTGGTAAAACTATCAAGAAATAACGCCCTCTACCGAGGCGACTTGAAAACTGCCCTCACAGAAATTACCGAAGCGGCTGCTCGTACACTGGAAATCGAACGAGCCAGTGTTTGGCTGTATAACGAGACAAAAAAAGCGATCCGATGCCTAGATTTATTCGAGCTGACTGTCAACCAACATTCACAGGGATTGGAATTAACTGAATCAAGCTATCCTGGCTATTTCAAAGCTTTGGCAGAAGATTGGACGATCGCAGCTGAAGATGCTCGCAACGATCCGCGCACGAAAGAATTTACAGATTCCTACCTAACTCCATTAGGTATCACTTCTATGCTGGATACCCCCATTCGACTGGGGGGACAAACAGTGGGAGTTTTGTGTCTGGAACACATAGGAATGGAGGCGGGGTCATCCCGCCTCTATCGTCATTGGACACCGGAAGAGCAAAATTTTGCAGCTTCCCTTGCAGATTTAGCGTCTTTAGCTTTGGAAGCGTGCGAACGCAAGCGGTTAGAAGAAGAAGTGTCGCAACAGCAGCGGTTCCTAGATACGATCGTCCAACACATCCCTTTAGCAGTATTTGCCAAAGATGTTGCGGATGACTTTCGTTTTGTGCTGTGGAACAAAGCTAGCGAAAAGATGTTTGGCAATTCCAAAGAAGAAGCATTAGGGCGCAACGTCCGCGACTTATATCCCCAAGAGCAAGCAGATTTCTTCCTAGAAAAAGACTTAGAGGTGGTCAAGACGGGCAAGTTAGTTGATATTCCCTCCGAAGCCATCGATACAAAATCCGGTCAAACAAAATGGTTGCGAACTCTAAAAGTTCCTGTTATTAACGAGCGCTCTGAAGTTACGCACCTGCTTTGCATTTCTGAAGATATCACCGAACGCAAACTGGCTATGGAAGCACTGCGGGAGAGCGAGCAGCGATTTAGAAGTTTGGTTTCTAATATCGGCGGAGCCATCTATCGGGGTAAGTGGGACTATGATTGGACAATGGAGTTCATCAGCAATGTAATCGAGGAAATTTCTGGTTATCCTGCCAGTGAATTTATTCACAATCAAGTGCGAACATTTGCAAGTATTATTCATCCTGAAGATGCAGAGATGGTGCAGATAAATGTCGAGCGGGCACTAACGGCAAGACTTCCTTATATTCTGGAAGATCGGAAGAGCGTCG
>NZ_JACJUP010000452.1:0-4873 GCF_014748295.1 Planktothrix sp. FACHB-1355
AATTCTCGCCGTCTGGCATCCACCTCAATTAAACGACTGCCCCAGATACCTCGCAACTGTGGGTCGGCGATGCGTTCGATACCCGCTTTACCGACAATCATCCCGACGGGAAATTCCGGGTGAGCTTTCATTTCTGTCGCCGTCGCTTCGCCAATGTATCCCAAGAGATGGGCAGCTAAATTTTCATGTGGATAGTAGCGGTTCGATTCTATTCTGATTTCCAATCCAGGAAATTGAGCCGATCGCTCTTCTAGGGCGATAAAAGCTTCTGGAGTCAGATTCTGGCTGATTCGCACGGGCATTGCGGATGTATAGTCAGCTTGCCCTAACTTTTGTAGGATTTCATCGCTCTTCAGATTCAATACACGGCTCAGCTCGACGGCTGTAACTTGCCACTGAGCGGGAGATTGTTCCTTTGGCCACAAATACACAGACCGGGAGAGGCGATTTGCCGCGATGAGTTTGCCTTTTCGATCGGTAATGAGACCTCGTTCTGCGGCGATCGGAACTAAGCGAACTCGGTTGTTTTCTGCTCTTTTTCGGTGGTAGTCGCCTTCAATTAGTTGTAGTTGTACCAAGCGAGCGATACAAACGCTCATGAAAAGGGTGGCGATCGACATTAACCCAATCGCCCGCAGCGATCGGTTTCCGGCTGGTGCGTTTACAACTTTTCGCGGCAAAGCTGTGTTCTGCCAGCCCGATATGTTTGCGGTACGAGTAAAACGCGATCGAGAAGAGAAAGGAAGTCTGCCAGACATTTTCACGCCTTACTGTTTTGCGATCGAGAAGTGTGTTATGAGACTGTGCATCGCACTCTCTTCTCGATCCGGAATCTGGCGTTGGCAGACTTGCGGGACGCCAGAAAAGTCAAAAGTCACTCAGTCAAAACAAGAACTCCCCCCTCCCACTCCCTCTGATTGAGTGACTTTTGACTCCCCCACACCCCACACCCCACACCCCACAACCCCAGAGGGCGAGTTAAATTACTTCTGTGAGCGCAACTTATTCGCCGAAGCACCAGCAAAGTAAAAGCGCGATCGTTAACAAGCCAATCCAGCTGGGTATGCTGAAATTCCTTATGAATTCTAGGGGAATTAATACTAGAAAGTCAGTAAACCACCAACCCACAGCCAGCAGCAACAAAATCAAGATAATCGGAGGCAAACTTTTCCCTTCCTTGAAAAACTATATAATCTATCGAAAGCTACCGCTTTTGCCTTATTCCTTGTTGTTACAACCGTGCATAAACATTAAGCTAGAAGGAAAACTTCAAAAGCCGGGTTTTCATATAACCCATCTTATTCCGGATCGTGCGGTGGCAACTTTTTTAAACCGCCACACGAGGCAACTATGCCACGGACAACTCGGACAGCTACTAAAGCGCCTTATCCACAAGATAATCAAATATTCATCAGGGAAAATTCGATGAAAGGCACAGCTTTGTCAGCACACCAATTGGGACGTAACATATTCTTTTACGCCTTCTTAAGCAGCCTTTGGATTGTATGTTCTGACCAGCTGCTGAAGCTTTTGACAAATGACAAAACTCTTTTAACTTATCTACAGACGTTCAAAGGTTGGATTTTTATACTGCTGACCAGTTGGTTTCTGTATGAGGTCAGTAACCGCCTTCAACGCCAGCTGCACCTACTCAAACAGCAGTATCACAGCATATTCGATCGGGCCGATGAAGGTTTCTATCAAGTAGCCCCAGACGGACATTTTCTTCAGGTAAATTCTGCATTAGCAAAAATATACGGTTACTCCAGCCCAGAGGAACTGCTGGCCAAACTCAGCTGGCAAAAATTAGATGTAGACCCCAGCAAGCGTACCGATGTTCTCAAAAAGTTACAACAAGTTGATACTGTACTGCGAGTCGAATTCGAGGTTTACCGACCTGACGGCTGTATTATCTGGACAGTGGAAAACATCCAGGCAGTTCGCGATAAATTTGGCGTGCTGTTATACTACCAAAGTAGAGTCCTAGATCTTAGCATATCTGCTAACGAAACCGAACAAAATTTACCAGAACAAAGCAATAACATTTTACGAGCAGTAATTGAAGGAATGACAGATGCGGTTTTTGTCAAAAATCTTCAAGGGCAGTATTTGATGGTTAATACCGCCGCCGCTAACTATGTGGGTAAATCAGTTAATAAAATAATTGGTAAGCATGACTGGGAATTATTCCCACGTGAAATAGCCCAACAAATAAGAGAGAGCGATCGCAGAGTCATCGTCACCAAAGAAACGGAAACTTACGAAAGAATTGATACATTAATAGGCTCCGACCGGATACTTATAATTAGCAAAAGCCCTTATAGTGACTGCCAAGGCAACTTGCTAGGTTTGATTAGCATACTAAGAGATCTAACCGATTACAAACAAGCAGAACACGAACGCTTCCAGCTGCTCGAACAACTCAGACGCGATACTCAAGACTTAGCTGCACTTACAGAAGTAACTGCCAATGCTCCCAGCACGTTGAATCTCGAACAACTTTTGGATAAGCTGCTTAAGCAAATTGTAGAAGTACTCGCAGCAGATATAGCAGTAATTTTATTGGCAGATAATGGCGTTTTAAAGTACGCCTTCGGTATGGGAGTCAGCCAGGAAGTTAGTACTAACTATACAATGCCAATCGGGGAAGGCTTTGCAGGAACTATTGCCGCAAGTTTGCAACCACTGTATGTAGAAGATCCCTTGAAGAGTCCCACTGTAGAAATATTGCAACCTACTAGCTTACAATTCATCTTAAATATGGGTATTCGTTCAATGTTAGGCGTACCGCTCAAGCGCAACGACAGTTGTGTTGGCGTTCTTCATCTGGGATGGTTCGACATCCATCCTTACAGCGATCGCGAAACCCATCTGCTGCAAATTACAGCAGAACGTTGTGCAATGGCAATTGTGAACGCCCAACTCTACCAACAAACTCAACAATTAGAGAAGTTTCGAGAATTGCAAATAGAGCGGATGCCTATAGGATTCATTCTCACGGATAAAGACTTTCATTTCTTAGATTGGAATCCGGCTGCCGAAACAATATTCGGTTTTGCGAAAGAAGAAGTTCTGGGCAAAAAAATTTCCCTAATTGTGCCAGAATCAGCAAAAGCTGAAGTGGATATAATTTTGCAGCGCCTTGAACAAGGGGATATGACCGCCCACAGCGTTAACGAAAATATCACAAAAAATGGCAAGATAATCCTTTGCGAATGGCAGAATACCCCCCTGAAGGAAACTGATGGGAAAGTGTTCGGTCATCTTCTCATGGTTCAAGATATTACCGAGCGCAGACAAGCTCAGGAAGAACGCATGAGGTATGCGTTTTACGATGCGCTGACGGGACTGCCAAACCGCGCTTGGTTCTTAGAAAATCTAGGAAAAGTTTTGCAAGGAACGCAAATTTCAGATTTACAATTGCAAGTAGAAGAAGAGAAAATCAAATCTCAAAGGCAGGTTGCTGGTTCCCCATACCAAATTGAAAAACGCAAACCCGAATCTGAAATACTCAAACAATCTCAAATTAATTCCGATCGGCAAATCGCTAATTTCGCCGTACTTCTGCTCAGTTTAGACCGTTTTGAGGTTGTTAAATCCAGCCTTGGACATCTGATGGCAGATAAATTGTTAATTGCTACTTCTCGCCAAATCGAGGCGTGTTTGAGATGCACAGATAACACAGATAAGGTTGCTTATCTTGGTAGAGATGAGTTTGCAATTTTGCTGAAGAATATCCACGATGCCGATGTTGTCAAGAATATAGCCGATCGCATTTACAATCGGCTCTTGTTGCCCTTCAATTTGGATGGCCACGAAATATACTGCACTTGCAGCATCGGTATTGCCATCGGCGCAAATTTATTTGGTTCCCCAGATTACGATCGCCCCGAAGACTTCCTGCGAGCTGCCGATACAGCTATGCACCAAGCTAGGGGATGTGGAGGCCCGATCGTATTTCAGCCAGAATGGCACGCTATTGCCGTAGCTCGCTTGCAGCTGGACACAGACTTGCGACGAGCTATTGAGCGGCAGGAGTTCGAGCTGCGATACCAACCGATCGTCTCTGTGTCAACTGGCCAAGTTATCGGTTTCGAGGCGCTGCTGCGTTGGTTCCACCCCACACGGGGTCTAGTTCCCCCGTCTGAGTTTGTCCCGGTAGCGGAAGAAACGAGACTGATCGTTCCCATCGGTCAGTGGGTATTGCGATCGGCTTGTCGCCAGCTGCGAATCTGGCAACGCGAATTTGGCCGTAATTTGACTGTCAGCGTCAACTTATCGCCAATTCAGTTGGGAGAACAGAATTTTATTGCCCAAATTGATGAAATTCTCCAAGAAATTTGGATAGCGCCAAATACCCTGAAACTGGAGATTACAGAAAGCACGATTATGAGCAATACGGAATTCGCGATCGGTCTGCTTAAAGAACTGAAACAAAGAAAAATTCAACTGTCGATCGATGATTTCGGAACGGGTTATTCATCCCTAAGCTATCTGCACCGTTTTCCGATCGATACTTTAAAGATCGATCGTTCTTTTGTCAGTCGAATGAGTGTGGATACCGAAAATTTAGAAATTGTGCGGGTGATTGTCAATTTGGCTCATAATTTAGGAATGGATGTGATAGCGGAAGGAGTAGAAAATCTTGAACAAATAGCGCTCCTTGAGGCGTTAAAATGCGAATACGGGCAAGGCTACTTTTTCGCTAAACCCTTAGATAGCAAAGCTGCTTCAGGTTTTCTAGAAAAAAATTTGGTCAAGTGAAAAGCTTTTTTTAGTGAGAATTTGCGGTGGATTGGAAATGCGTACATAACCTGACCGGACATACAGCCTCTGTCAATACTTTTGCCATCGCCCTACAAGGTAATATCCT
>NZ_JACJUP010000453.1:0-4870 GCF_014748295.1 Planktothrix sp. FACHB-1355
GGCTCTGTCTGTCGGTTGATTCGCAAGTCGTCAATACTTACATCTCTGGACAGTTTGCTGTTACAGAAATGATTCGACAGAACATTTGCGAACCATCCAAGTCGGATCTTAACAGGTCTAACTCTTTAGCTGGTAGCCAGCTGGCACACAACCACCATAAGTCTTAACTTTAGCTTAAAGTGTATCTAAGGTTACTAAAAAGATTTGCTCTATTAGTTTAATTTTTAGTTTCCTCTGATACAAAAAAGTCTCTACTACTATAGATAGATGTTTATCTAAATGAATAAAGCAAAACTCTATTGCACCACCTTAACAGCAAAATCTACCATGCAGAAGATAGACAAAGGTTTAGGAAACTGCACTCGTTGCGAAACTCTACCTAGCAAAATTCAGGACAAGGGAACGCTGTATATGTGGTTTCCAGTAGTACATACGCTTAATAAGCTGATTCCCGCTTTGGGGAAAACCGATCTGGCTCACCAACTTTTAAAAGATGAGCAATGCTTGAAAATTATTGTGGATCGTAATAATATTGAAATATTGCTCGCCACACTAACATCCAAACTTACCAATAAAGAATTGAAAGAAACGCAGGCTGTATGGATGCCTGGAACTGAGGAACCGCTATTTCGGGATTTTTCTCGCATCACCTCGCTGAATAACTTTGTCAGCCTCAACAAGTGTGAGTGGTTGTTAGATATATTGGCACAAGAGCGTTTGACGTGTCATTTTCAGCCGATCGTATATGCTGATGATACTTCCCGAATTTTTGCACAAGAGGCATTGCTGCGTGGATTTGATAAGGATGATAACCTAATTAGTCCGGGTTCCATATTTACGAGCGCCCAAGACGCTGGTCTCGTTTTTCAACTAGATGCCTTAGCGCGACAAATGGCAATCCGCGAAGCAAGCAAATATGGTATTAAAGAGCAGATTTTTATTAATTTTTCTCCCACGGCTGTGTACGACCCAACTACTTGCCTACGCATGACAGTGCGTGCGATTAGCGAAGCCGGGATTCCTCACGATCGGGTTGTTTTTGAAGTGATGGAATCAGAGCAGCCACCAGATATAAATCATTTGATCAAGATTATGAAATTTTACCAGGAAGCTGGATTTTTGATTGCACTTGATGACTTTGGTACAGGTTATTCTAATTTGAATTTAATTCACGAACTACGTCCTGACTTTATCAAGTTGGATAGGCATCTGATTCACAATGTACATCAAGAACCATACAAAGCACTGATTACTGAAAAACTGTTGGAAATAGCCCAACAATTAAATATTAAGACTATTGCTGAAGGTATTGAGCTGACGGAAGAACTGGAATGGGTGCGAGAAAGGGGAGCAAACTTTGCCCAAGGGTTTTTAATTGCCAAACCGATGACGCCACCAGTCAAAGTTACTTCCTACATAGGAAGTGAGCCTATATATTTATCCGCATAGGTAGTTTTTGGGGAAGCTAGTTTTGAGGGGTTCAAGGAACCCCGTTTTTCATGTCTTGGTGCAAAAATTTTTATTTACGGACACACCGACAGCAAAGGAGATGATGCTTACAATGAAAAACTTTCCCAACTCCGAGCCGCCGCAGTCAAATACTATTTGATTAATGTTTTCAAAGTCCAGCCGAATCGACTGCAAACCAAAGGATTTGGCAAAATTAAGCCAATTGCTCCTAATAATAATCCTGATGGCTCCGATAATCCGACTGGTAGGGAAAAGAACAGGCGCGTTGAAGTACTAATTAAAACTTAAACGAAATAATCTTTCCAATAAAAACCAAAAGGGTCGCTTCGGCGTAAACTATAGCAAAGATTTGCAATTTTTCATTCCCAAGGATAGATATGCAAGATAAACTGCCAGCAAACGATCCACCAGAAACAAAAGTTCCAGACTCAGAGGTTAACGTAACACAACCAGTAGCCCCTGCTGCCAAACCGCCTGTGGAACCTGTGGAACCCTCTACGGAACTGCCAACAGTAGAGGTTAAGGTGCCAGAACAGGAACCGTTGCCGACCGAAGTGCCAAATGAAACCTCTACCCAACAATGGCGGCAGGTTGCGGACAGAATATCGGGTTTTATAGATAGTCCGCCAAGTTACCTAACCGAGTTTTTTGACAAATACAAGCAACCCTTAATCAGCGTTAGTTTAATTCTGTTAGTTTTTATCAGTATCAAACTGCTGTCGGGTTTGTTGGATGCTATCAATGAAATTCCTTTGATAGCGCCAACTTTTGAGCTAATTGGCTTGGGATATGCAGGTTGGTTCGTTTATCGCTATTTACTCGGCGCTAAGAACCGCGAAGAATTATCCGAGCTAGTTAAGGCTGTTAGAGAGTACATTTTCGGCAAAGAAAACGTAAAATAGCTAACAGATGAAATTGGCTATCGTTAGCTAAATTTAGGGTGGGTTGGATAGCATTTAACGCTTCAAAATCCGCCCTATCCAAATAATTATTTAGGTTGCTTTTTTTACCTTAACTCAACTTACGTCTGTTACTACTAAACCTTGCCAGCAAGGGTGGGCATTGCCCACCCTACAATTACTATCAGCAAGCAGCAGCTGTTTTAGCAGCAGCTGTTTCCTTCAACAAAGCGGCCTTATCTGTTTGCTCCCAAGGTAAGTCTAGATCGGTGCGTCCCATGTGACCGTAAGCGGCGACATTCTGATAGAAACGACCGCCGCGTTCGGCGGGAAGGAGACGCAAATTAAAGGTGGCGATAATACCTGCCGGACGGAGTTCAAAATGGTCTTTCACTAAATCCAGCAATATTTCATCATCTACCTTGCCAGTACCGAAAGTTTCTACCATAATGCTGACAGGTCGAGCTACGCCGATCGCATAACTTAGCTGCACTTCGCACTTATCGGCAAGACCTGCCGCAACAATATTTTTAGCGGCATAACGACAAGCATAAGCAGCAGAACGGTCTACTTTCGTGGGGTCTTTACCGGAAAAAGCACCACCACCGTGGCGAGAGTAGCCGCCATAGGTATCTACAATTATTTTCCGTCCCGTGAGCCCAGAATCTCCTTGGGGGCCACCAATAACAAATTTCCCAGTCGGGTTGACAAGGAAGCGAGTTTGTGAATCCGGCTTGACATCAATATCTGCAAAAACTGGTTCTACGACCGCTGTCCACAGGTCTTCTTTAATTTTGGCTTGTACTGCGGCGGCGTCTGTAATATCGCCTATCGTGGCGGCGTGTTGAGTAGAAATCAGGATAGTATCGATGCCAACAGGTTTGCCGTCTTCGTAGGCAACCGTTACTTGAGTTTTGCCATCCGGACGCAGGTAGGGCAAATCGCCTGTCTTTCTTACTGCTGCCAATCTGCGAGAAATGCGGTGTGCCAAACTGATGGGCATGGGCATCAGTTCTGGGGTTTCGTTGCAGGCGAAGCCAAACATCAAACCCTGATCTCCAGCGCCAACGGCGTCAAATGCCTCTTCGCTCGACTCTACGCGAGTCTCAGCGGCAGCATTAACCCCTTGGGCAATATCGGGAGATTGTTCGTCTAAGGCAACCAGAACTGCACAACTGTTGGCAGAAAATCCATTATCAGCATCAATGTAGCCAATTTCAGCAATTTTTTTGCGGGCTAAATCGACGTAGTTAACTTGAGCTTTGGTAGTGATTTCTCCGGTAATCAGTACTAAGCCGGTGTTGACGACGACTTCTGCGGCTACGCGGCTGGACGGGTCTTGTGTGAGCAGTGCATCTAGAATAGTATCGGAAATTTGATCGCAGATTTTATCTGGATGGCCTTCGGTAACGGATTCCGAGCTAAACAGGTAGCGACGAGACAAGGCAAAATCCTCCTGGGACATTGGGCCGAGTAAAATGTTTGGGCTATTTTCAGCCACTGTAACCAGCCATCATAACAACATTTCTTCCCTTGGGTAGAGACTTCCATCACTCAGTTTGACCAATCGAGTAGTAAGTCGATCGGGACTTATGCACTCTGGGGCGACAACATCGGTCAAGTAATCGGAGAAACCGGGTTTCTTCGCGTGAAAGTAACGCAAGAGTCTGCTTTGCGATGAAGAAAGCCGATTTGTTTGCCCCTAAACCGGAATACCTGGCTGATGCTACATAAAACGAGTTAATTTTTTACATTTTTAAACCATTTTTAGGCAGACCCAGTTTATTAGCTTAATTCATATAGATGTTAGCCAATTAGCAAAAAATTAGGGAACTATCAAAGTTTCTGACTTTTTGGTAGTAGTTTCTCTCAAACGTTGCTGCCAAGCTTTTTTGACAATCTCTGCTTGCACTGCAATCAGCTTGGCAGTTAATTTATGGGGAATGTCTCTGACTTCATCATCTCCCAACCACTCACACAGTTGTGTCAATAATAAACAAGCTCGATCTAATCGCGATGGTTCTAGCAAAATTTCTTTAAGCTTGTCTATATAAGCCATTCGCCTTTGAAATGCCTGTAGGCGTTCTGAGTAGGTAACTGGAGCGTGAAAGTTAACTGTTCCTATGGCGTAAACAGAAATACATTTAATGTCGAAGTAACTTCCCACGGCGGCACCAGGGCCAACAAAATCTGCATAATAAGGGTTCTGCAAGATCAACCCACCTTCACTTTCAGGTGTTAGGTACAACAACTGTCCGCTTTTAAACAGGGAAAGCGGCGCACAAGAAAGGGTTGGTTTTATTTGATTGGTGGGGATGCTTTTTAAAGAGCCGTTGAAGGCATTATGCTGCATAACTCGCTGGGAATGGAGAGGGTTATTTACCTACTCAGATGTATTTCTCGCTTCTCAGGAGTTATGCAAAATTTTGCTTTTCCGATCGGGCGGTTAGCACCTAGCAAAAGATGGTACGGTGCTAACCGCCCAAAGCTAACATACCCTA
>NZ_JACJUP010000454.1:0-4913 GCF_014748295.1 Planktothrix sp. FACHB-1355
ATCTGTCAGCACCCCAGTTAGTAGGTGGCGCTAAACTTTACACACCCCTTATTTGTCGCGAACTGAAGAACCATAAAAATCATGCAAAATACCGAAAATAACTCAACCCTGATTAGCAGAGATGAGATCGAATCAAGAGTAATTTCTGTGTTAGAGGAAATGACTGCTGATTGGGATATGGATTTTTCTGGAGGGATTAACTCCCAGACCCGTCTGATGGAAGATTTGGCTTTTGAATCGATTGACGTTGTGCAACTTGTGGTATCGCTCGAAAAAAATTTTGCCCGCAAAGACATTCCCTTTGAAAAATTATTTATGCAAGAAGGCGATTATGTTGACGATCTTTTAGTGACGGAGGTAATTGACTTTTTACATAAACACCTAAATAACAGGTCGTAGGGTGCTTTATTAATCAGCCTTACCAGACTATGGCACTTTCAGGGAGTTGAGTGTTGTGATGAACAAAGTTTTGATGATTGGGCTTGATGGGGGCACATTTACCCTATTAAAGCCACTAATTGAAGAAGGGGTCATGCCATTTTTGAAAGAATTTCTCAGCGATGGAGTAAACGGGGATCTCATATCAACGCTCAATCCCCTGACACCCCCTGCATGGGTATCTATATATACAGGTAGAAGCCCAGAAGTTCACGGAATCTTCGATTTTATGCGGTCAGTTGCTGGGGACGGTAAAATCGTTATGTTTAGACCTAACAATTTCGAGGATATCCGGTGCGAAACTATCTGGTCTATGATTAGTCGCCACGGGAAACGAGTCACTACGCTTAACTTTTTTGGGATGTCGCCCCCCCAGGCGGTTAACGGTTATCTGGTTTCTGGTTTCACAACCTGGAAGCATCTGCGGAGTGCTACTTATCCTCCTTCCCTATTTGAAACTATGAAAAATCTGCCTAATTTTGATTACAAGAAATTAGGTATGGATATCCAAGAGGAAAAAAAGGCGATTTGGGGTCTTCAGGAAGGGAAATATGAAGAGTGGATTAAAATGCACTTGGAACGAGATAAATCTTGGACCGATCTGCTTTGTTATTTGATGGAAACAGACCCTACAGATTTAACTGCGATCGTGTTTGATGGCCCCGATAAATTACAACATTTGTTTTGGCGCTACCTACTTCCCGAACTAGCTGAAAACAATTTAGGTGCTTGGGATAGTCAGATCCGCGAACTTTGCCTGCAATATTATCGGCAGTTAGATGATTCCATTGAGCGCCTAGTGAGAATAGCGGGCCTCGACACTAATGTGATTATGGTTTCGGATCATGGATTTGGTAGTAGTACCGAAGTTGTATACATGAATGAGTGGCTGGCCCAGAACGGTTATCTCAAATGGTCGGAAGCTGCCGAAATAGACCCTGTTGGTAGGATCGCATCTGACCGTTCCAGAGACAATAAAGCAATGATGATGTTGGACTGGAACAATACTATTGCTTATGCTAAAACAGCTAGCAGTAATGGCATTTTTGTTAAAGATGTTAACACCTTTGGCGTGGGTATTACAGATGAAGAATATGTTGAATTTTGCACTAAACTGAGGCAAGAGTTGCTGGATTATAGGCATCCAGTAGACGGTGGCCAGGTTTTTGTAAATGTTTATTTGAACCAAGCCAGAATGGAAGGGAAACAATCTGTAGAGTCCGCACCCGATCTTACAGTAAAACTACGGGATGGAGGATTTGTATCCATTCTCAGACATTCAGAAATTGTCAGACAAAGAAAAAAACCAGAGGGTACACATCGTCCTAATGGGATTTTCGCCGCTAGAGGTCCGGCTATCAAGTCAGGCGAGCAACTAAAATCTTTATCTATTCTGGACATTTCACCGCTGTTGTTGTATTTGCTAGACCTACCTGTTCCCACAGATTTGGAAGGCAGAGTGCCAACAGAAATTTTACGGGACGAAAAGTTAATTAACAATCCGGTGGAACTCTATGGTGTAACCCAATTATTAGAAGAACGTACTAATCAGCAGGAACAACAGATTTCCGATGAAGAAAAAGAGGCTTTGTTAGCTCAGTTAAAATTGTTGGGCTATATGGAGTAATTCCAGATAAGCAAGGAGAAACTATAAAGAGAATTTAGCAACCAGAATCGCGTCCCGCAAATTTATTGCCAAAATCAACATTTATGCCTGAAATTGTGATTGATAATGTCCTTTTACACTATCAATGTTTTGGTGAAGGCGAAGACTTGGTACTTATTCACGGTTTGGCCGCAAACTTAGCCTTTTGGTATCCCGGCATTGCTTCAATGTTAGCCCAGAAATATCGAGTAATTACTTACGACCTCAGAGGACACGGCAAAAGCGGTATGCCTGTCTCAGGCTACAGTATGGGACATATGGAGCATGACCTACAAGGTTTGCTCAACCATCTGGGTATAACCCGCGCTCATATAGTGGGACACAGTTTTGGTGCCAGAATAGCAGTTCATTATGCTGTGTCCCACCCCCAGCAAGTTGCTACTTTAACCATAGCAGATACTCAGTTCAGGTGCTTACAACCCAAGATGCGACTAGGAGATTGGTTGTACTGGCAAAGTTGGAAAGAGCAACTGCTGCAACACGGTGTTGCCTTACCTTCCGACGATGAGTTTATCAGTTTTAAATTGCTTTTAGAATTTGATCGCATCTTTAACGAACTCACCCAAAAGGGCATAGCCACAAAACCATCTAAACTTTCCTTGAAAAATCGCGATTTAGGCCGAAAAGGAGCCGCAAACTGGCAGAAATTGATGGATACTACCACGGCCAAACAGGAATTTGACGAAGGGGAAGAAATGACGCAAGAAGACATCAAGAAAATCTCGATGCCGACTCTGGCGTTTTATGGAGAGTATTCCCACTGTATGCCTTCTTGCTGGAAATTTAAAGAGTCGATCGAAAATTGTCAAGTGGCTGTAATGCCAGAGGTAGGACACTTTCACCCTGTAGTTAAACCAGAATTATTTGTTGAAACATTAGGGCAATTTTTACAAGCGCATCCGTTCAACCTTGGTAATTTCTCCAGTGCCCGCTCGAACAATAGAGTGAGGCCTGAAAGTTAAGGGATTAAATGAATGATAGCAAAAAAGGTGGCGATCGTAACTGGAGGCAGCAGTGGCATTGGAAGGGCTACCTGTATTAATCTGGCCAAAGAAGAATTTCATGTTGTAGTGGTTGGCACTAACCCGGAACGGGTTCAGCAAACTTTGAATCTGCTAGAAAAACAGACATTGAGCCAACTTAACCCACCTTATATTGGCCTGACCTTGGATGTAAGTCAAGAGCCAGATATGCAAGAAATGGCGAACAAAACAGTCGAACATTTCGGTAGGATAGACCTATTAGTGGCTAGTGCTGGAGTAGGAAAAAGATCTGGATCGAAGCGGTTTATGCCCGAGCCAACTGCTTCGCTCAGTTTGCTGGAATGGAATGAAATAATTAACATAAATCTTACAGGGATATTTCTTAGCAATCGTGCAGTTATTCCTGTTATGATCGCCCAAGGAGTAGGCCACATAATCAATATCTGCTCCTCCACAACACCTCGCGGACTGCGCGGTCAACCTTATGCTCCCGCTTACTGTGCTTCCAAGTTTGGTGTAGTCGGTTTTACTGAATCTTTAGCTGCAGAAGTAAGTTCATACGGAATTCGCGTCCAAGCTTTGTTCCCCGGTTATGTAAACACGCCAATGGTGTCAGAAACAGCTTTATTGCAACGCTATGGAGGAAGTATGAGTGCTGATGATGTTGCCGCCACTGTAGTTTATCTGGCCAAACAGCCAACAGAAGCCATTGTCGTTCATCCCCACTTAATTCCTTTTACAAGTATAAAGTAAAAAAAGCTAAAAACTATGGAAAGCGAAATTGAAGGCACACTCAAAGATAAGGTTACTATTATTACAGGGGCGGGCAGTGGCATCGGTCGTGCTTGTGCCAAGTTGCTCTTTAGCCAAAGAAGTAAAGTAGTATTGGTAGAATTTAATCCAGACAGCCTAAAAAATGTAATGGCGGAACTGGAAGCTATTGGAGATGCCGAAAATATTCTCAGTCTGCAAATGAATGTGTGCAGAGAAACGGATATGAACGAGATGGCTAATCAAACTTTACTGCGCTTTGGCCGCATTGACAACTTAATTGCTTCTGCGGGGATATTGCGTATTAGCGGTACTTTAAAAACTGTCGTAGAAACTTCTTTAGAAGAATGGCAAGCAGTGATTCAGACTAACCTGACCGGTACTTTTCTGAGCAATCGCGCTGTATTGCCTGTCATGATTGCACAAAAACAAGGCGATATTATCAACATATCTTCTGTTTCCGGTCGTCAGGGTCGCGCTTTTGATGCACCCTATTGTGCTTCAAAATTTGGCATAATCGGTTTGTCTGAATCAATTGCAGAAGAAGTTGCTGCGTATGGGGTTCGGGTACAAACTATTCTTCCTGATTCTGTGGATACACCGTTGTGGGATCAGAATGGAGTAAAGTCGATTAAAGCACCTGTTACCATTCCAGCAGAACGAGTAGCTGAACTGATATTGTATCTCTTAAGATTACCCAAAGATGCTTACTTGCTCAACCCTGTGATCGCTCCTTTTAAAGGCCGTAAAAAACGAAGTAAGCTAAAGGATGTATGATGACCAATCCAAGGCTGAGAAAAAATATTTTTTTAATTTAACACATGGAGAAACAAATGACTGATAAAAATTATTCCCTCCAAGAACTTAATGAATTTTACGCCAAAAGACACGAACAAAGATCTGGAGTTTTTGGCAAAATGCCATACGCTAACTACGGTTATTGGATTAGAGAAGGAATGACCGTAGACGAAGCCTGTGATGCAATGACCGATTTAATAGCTAAAGAATTAGATGTTGAGCGCAGCGACCGCATTCTCGAATGTGGATGCGGCTAC
>NZ_JACJUP010000455.1:0-4913 GCF_014748295.1 Planktothrix sp. FACHB-1355
GCCCCGAAAAGCAACCAGGCTCTCTTGGAACCCATTCGCCACCGGAAAGTCGCGGCATAGCTTTCACCAGATTGGGCTGGCGATACAGAAGCGGGTACAGATGTCAAGGCAGACAAGGTATCGTTAAACAAAGTCTTATTAATTTTTGTAACTAAAGTTTATCTTATTAAAGATATCACAAAAAATATCCCCCCCTGGGGCATTTTTTTATTTTATCGTAGTTTCTCAGGATTGGGAATAGGGTACTTGGTAGTAGGGGTAGGGGTATTAACAACTAGCGGCTACCTACTCCCCAGATAGGCTATGCTCGATCGCGTGTGCTGAGAAGAAAACATGGGTTTATCAAAACATCAACTTTTCACCTTTGCTGGCACAAGTTCTGCCAGCGCTCTTTTAGCTTTATTTCTAAACGCTCTGGGCACACATCTCTCAGCGGCGGCGACGCTTGAAGAAGCAGCGACTCCACCAGCTGCACAGGTAAATATAATTCAAGCGATCGTATTAGGTATGGTGCAAGGTTTAACCGAGTTTTTGCCCATCAGCAGTACGGCTCATCTTAAAGTCGTACCTGTAGTGCTGGGGTGGGGAGATCCCGGTGTCGCCTTTACAGCCGTAATCCAACTGGGTAGTATTGCCGCCGTGCTGTGGTATTTTTGGAGAGACTTGACAAATATCACAATCGGTGCAATTGAAGCGATCGTCACCAAAGATTACGATTCCCAAGACTTTCAAATCGGGTTGGGAATTATTCTGGGAACCATACCGATTGTTTTCTTCGGATTACTCATCAAAATCCTGATTCCCGACTTCGATAACTCACCTATGCGGAGTTTAGCAGTAATCGCCACAGCCTCGATCGTCATGTCCGTGTTGCTGGGCATTGCAGAAAAACTGGGAACCCGCAAGCGCAAATTTAACGCCTTGGGAGTCAAAGATGGAATATTGATGGGATTAGCAGAAGCAATGGCATTGGTTCCCGGTGTATCGAGATCCGGTTCCACCCTGACAGCTGGGTTATTCATGGGTTTAGAACGAGGAACGGCGGCGCGATTTTCCTTTTTGTTAGGTATCCCAGCCATTACCTTAGCTGGATTGGTTGAACTAAAAGATGTCGTCAAACAAGGGTTAGGCGACGCCGGACTGATTTCGGTAATAGTTGGCGTCATCTCAGCGGCAATTTTCTCATATCTAGCGATCGCCTGGTTGTTGCGCTTCCTGCAAACGCAGAGTACCTGGGTGTTTATTTGGTATCGCTTGCTGTTTGGCGTGGCCATCTTGGGAGCGATCGGCACTGGATTACTGCAAAATAGCTAATAGGATAGTCAGTAATCAGTACTTAGTGGAATAACATCTGACCGATCGCAACTGACAACTGACAACTGACAATTACCTATGAGCGAAACTTCTATTAGTCCTGCCTTAATTACCAAAGTTATCCCCAACTCGATTGCAGCTGAAATTGGGTTTGAAGCGGGCGATCGCATCGTTTCTATCAATGGCGATCGTCCCCGCGACCTCATCGACTATAAATTTTTATGTGCCGACGAATTTCTCGAACTCGAAATATTAGACGCAAAAGGTAAAACTCATCATATTGAAATTGAGAAAGACTACGACGAAGACTTAGGATTGGAATTTGAAACAGCCCTATTCGATGGCTTAATCCAGTGCAACAACCGCTGTCCCTTCTGCTTCATCGATCAACAGCCACCCGGCAAACGCAAATCCCTCTATCTTAAAGATGATGACTATCGACTCAGTTTCCTTTATGGCTCCTATTTAACCCTAACCAACCTCACCCAAAAAGAATGGAATCGCATTGAACAAATGCGCCTATCTCCACTCTACGTATCTGTTCACGCCACAGAACCAGAAGTGCGAATTCGCCTCCTCAAAAATCCTCGTGCCGGACAAATTTTAGAACAGCTAAACTGGTTTAAAAAGCGGCGTCTGCAAATACACGCCCAAGTCGTTGTTTGTCCCGGAATTAATGACAGCATTCATCTAGAAACAACACTCCGCGACTTAGCAAAATTCCACAAAGGAGAAATTCCCGCCGTCGCATCTGTCGCAGTTGTCCCCGTTGGTTTAACCCGCTTTCGCCCAGCAGAAGATGAATTAACACCAGTCACACCAGAAAAAGCACGAGAAGTAATTTCTCAAGTGCAGAAACTTCAGGCAGAACTTCGCAAAAAAAACGGGACAAATTGTGTTTGGTTAGCCGATGAATGGTTTTTAATCGCAGGTGAAGAACTACCGCCAGAATCTCATTATGAAGAATATCCACAAATAGATAATGGCGTCGGTTCCATTCGCCTATTTTTGCGAAAATTTGAGTTAGCGGCCCAAAAATTACCTCTCCAAGTTTCCCCACAGCGAAAATTTACCTGGGTAGTGGGAAACGCAGTTGAATTAGCATTTCAACCGATTTTGCAACGACTCAATCAAGTGGAAGGATTACAAGTGAATATGGCAGCTTTTCCCAGTAGGTATTGGGGTCAGAGTATTACAGTTACAGGTTTGCTCACCGGTCAAGATTTGCTGGAAAACTTGCAAGGAAAAGATTTGGGAGATGGGATATTATTGCCAGCTTTGATGTTGAAGCATGGAGATACTAAATTTTTGGATGATATGACAGTTGAGGAATTAGCTGATAAGTTGGGGACAAAGATTTTACCAGTGTCGGGTGTTGAGGGTTTAATTGAGAGTTGTGTGGGGTATGGGGCAGGCAGGATGCCCACCCCACAAGAGGCAGGCAAGATGCCTGCCCCACAAGAGTAAAAAAATTTATTTTCTCTCCTCTACCCAAAAGACGGAGGAGCAGGGTTCGGTCAATAACCCAGATGTTTCAGCTAGGTTTTCTGGTTAGTTACAAGCCCCATCCCAAGAGTGGGTGGGGCGGTTGACTGTTTCTCTCTTGTGGAGGAGGTATCTTGCTTGCTACAAATATTTAAAAGTTATTTCTGGGAATGAGCAGGCATTTTGCCTGCCCTACAAAAGTACAAATTGTTGCTTTCTCTTGTGGAGCAGGCATCTTGCCTGCTTATACCAGCGGGACGCCCGCCCCACAAGAAAGGTATATTCATTTGTTTGAGGAAAGGAGCGAGACTGGAAACTATGTCCCACCCCACAAAAAAAGAATCTCTATTTCTTCTCTCTTGTGGGGTGGGCGTCCCGCCCGTCCAAGCCTTTTGGCTCAACACCTCAGACTCGCCTCTGCTTATTTATCAGGATCGGATTTGAATTTTTATGCGTGAGGGTCAGTAATTCTCACAAAACTTTACAAAAGGCCAGAGATTGAAAAGTGATGATTTGTTGCCAGATTAAACAGCTTCCCACTAAGGGATTCACCACTCCCGCAAACTCCTGATGGCTACAGGTTATATTTTTTACATTGGGATCATTATAAACCAATATGTAAAAAAAATTATATTTAATTATTTTTTAATTAGTTAAATTTAATTAAATCTGCTTCAGTGTGTGGGATGGCTGATTTTCAGCTGCGCTCATATACCACAGCAGTAGCCAAGTGCGATCGCCTATTTAATCATAAACTGCTCTAAGGGCAAATTATCGCCATATCCAAAACAAAACCCATATTTTATGCCTAAACCAGCCGATATCGGCAGCAAGCGCTTGATTAGTCTGGCACCCGACCGTTGGGTACAATGGGTAACTCAAATTCCCGATGTCCAAGTGCGAGATATCATCACCTCGGAATTCCAGTGGGTAAGTCGCGAAAGTGATGTACTGGTAACTGCCTATACTCCCCAAGATGGCGAATTTCTCGTACTCAACGAGTTACAGTTACGTTACAAATCTCAAATGCCTCAGCGCATGAGAGCTTATGCTGCACTGGCAGAAGAACGTTACAACAAACCCACTTATCCGGTACTGATTAATATCCTAGCGCCATCACCTTCAGTAGTAATTCCCACTCGCTACGAGTCCCAATTTAGAGGCTTAACCGCCCGTCAAGACTATCATGTAATTAACCTCTGGGAAGTAGACGCGGAAATAGCCTTTCAACAATCCCTTCCCTCCCTTATCCCCTTTGTACCCGTACTCAAGGGAGGCGGTCAAGAGTCCGCAGTCCGACAAGCTTTGGAGGTTTTGCGAACTGACCGAGAATTAAGCGATTTAGAACCCCTACTGGCCTTTTTTGCTAGCTTCGTATTAGAAATTCCTCTAGTTCAGCAAATCATGAGGTGGGATATGGCAGTGTTACGGGAATCACCCTGGTATCAAGAAATTTTGCAGCAGGGTATGCAGCAGGGTATGCAGCAAGGTATGCAGCAGGGTATGCAACAGGGTATGCAGCAAGGACTGCTTTCCGGTATTGCTTTGGGTTTAGAATTAAAATTCGGCATCCAAAGTTTAGAACTCATGCCAGAAATTCGTCAAATTGAAGATGTGGCAAAATTAGAGGCGATTCAGTCAGCAATCAGGACGGCGAACAGTCTGGATGAAATGCGTCAAATACTGTAGCTCGATTGATGAATTTACAAGTTGCTGGCGAAAACTTTTGCATAGCTTGGGGGAAGCATATCGCCTGTTCGCTTGCTTAGCCAATTTAACTCCGAGTATGTTGATATTAAGACTTACGCAGTCGCTCATAAAAAATTTCTATATTTAGTAGGGTCAATTCATGAGTTCACCCTACATTTAACTCCTCTGCGTAAGTCCTATATCTTCTAATTATCATGCAACGAGTTTTTGGCAACTACTTTCTTAATCAACAGATCGATCGCAATTGATTAAACCACAAATATATCTGCTTTAATATTCAAAAACCCTCTGTCTTTTGCAACCATAACCATAACCATAACCATAACCACAATGGGCTACATCCACATCATTCGCGACTTTTACTCTTTTCCAGAACAAGTTAACCGCACCATACGCATCTTTAC
>NZ_JACJUP010000456.1:0-4911 GCF_014748295.1 Planktothrix sp. FACHB-1355
GCTTACTTTCCCCTTATTCTCCCCCGAAAATCCCCTGCTGTTATTTTGAGCAAAAATACTTAAATGAATCTCTAAGCTTGAGCATGAAAACTCTCTAGGTTTGTGCTTCGTTCAACCAAAATAGAAGCCTTGGGGTAGCACGCACTCCAAGGCTATTCTGTATGCTCGCGCAACAGTCAGTAGATGCAGTCCCACTCTTGAAAACTCAAGGGATTCAAAACTTCCCGTCAGAAGTCAAGTAGATTTAATGGGAAAGATGCGTCAATCCTTACTCCCTTCCCAACCAACTAATCAATCAATTTCATCATCGTGATTTTCCCACTTCTGATGCAAAATATTCGGCGCAATCTCCGAACCATCTAAACCATTCCCATTTGCCCCAGAATTTGATGAAAACCCATCAACATGAGACTGGACTTTAACAGGACGCTTTAGCCCCAAACGATGCCGAATATGCTCCGCGTGTTGCTCCAAAGCATACACCGCATCCTCCCCAATACGCCTCAACTCCACCTCCGTTATCTCCCCCCGTTCGTACCGTTCCAAATAAGCCAAAGCCAACCAACGTTCCCGCAGCGCTTGCAACACCATCTCTTTTGGCAAATAGACAGCATGGTTTTTAATAAACGAAAACAGAATCCCATCAGGAGTGTGAGGTAAAGGCTGATAGCGCAAATTGAAAGTAAATTCTGTCTGCTTTGACGACTTCTCTGCTGTCATTACTCATCCCCCTTCTTTGCCAAACCATCAATCGCCTTTTTATCCCCAACAACAGATTTCTTAACATCAAATTCTTCTGTTGACTCAGTTGCTTCCTGCTTCTTAGATTGACTCTTCGGTTTCCCTAAAGACACCTTACTTTTGAAATTCAGAAACACCCCCAACACATCAGCTATCCGATTGCCAAAACCACCAGTATCGATTTCATCGGGAATTGCCACATCTGCATTCCAAGACAACTCAAGATGCCCGTAATGCTTCCCTAAATCCGTAGCCAAATAATCAGCAGTCCCTCCACAAAACACAATCTCTTCCACATCAGAAGGCAACTTACTATCAATCCAATTCACCAACATTTGGAAATACTGCGGACGAGATTCCCTTACCGCCGTCACGATTTCATTAACTTCATCCGCACGATACTTTGAATCTTTACTGCGTGCCAAAACTGTCAAATCCTTTATCCGCATCGAATCTCCAGCCGCCACAATCGCTTCTATCAGCTTTTGTTCCTCCAATCCAGCAGTTTTACTTTGCACCATGCCAATCATTTTATGAAAACCCAAAGCGCTAGTTTTAGCTTCACGAGTTTTCACCTCACCTCGATTCGCTATCAAAATCGAAGCATTGCGATAACCCAACATCACAATTGCACATACCCTACTTTTCAGCGCATCACCCTGCATTTGACGATGCAGCAAATAAATTCCAGAACCTTCCGGCTTACAATCAAACATCGATAACGACACGCTTAAATTACCAGTAGGTGTCGTATAATTCTCCAAAGCCGCACGCAGATATCGTTCGTACTTTTCCTTATCTTGGTACTCACCAGGCGGTAATAGTGCAGCTAAAGCGATGGCGAATTTATCGGCTCTTCCGTACTTGGTGTGATAAGTTATTCTAATCAGAGAAGCTGGCTAATAAACGAGCGCGTAACATTTGAAAGTCTTTAAGGCCATAAGATTGGCGTAAAATTAACTTAGCTTTATTATTAATTCCTGACATCACACCACTGGTAGTGCGACTGATAAAGTAGTTAGAAATACCATCTAAATGTTCACGAATAGTACGGGCAACTCTTCCATAAAGAGATACTGCCCCAGTGAGCCATTTTTTGAAGCGATTCATCCCGGATTTTACAGTAGTGCTGGTTTCATAAATTAAGCGAAACTCTTCTTTCATCAAGTAAGCAATTTTGAGGCAAGGAGATTGGGCTAATATTTGTTTAACTTGTGCAATTTCTGTTTCGGTTAAATCCGTTCCATTCTTTAACAATAAAAATCGGCTCCCTTTAATTTTTACCTGCGCTTGAATACGAATTTTATTTAAAGCTTGATTAACTAACTTCATCACATGGAATCGGTCAAACACTACCTGAGCATTCGGAAATACCTCGGCGATTACTTTGGCAAACCCCGCCCACATATCCACGCTAACTTCTTCCACTTGTTCTCTGACCTCAAGTGGTTGCTGTTTAAGCGCTGCAATGATATCTTCTTGTTTATGGCTATCAATGACTTCAAGTAAATTTCCGGTGTCTACATTACTCACTAAAGTAATAAAGCTGCGGTAACCTTTTCGTTTGCTGATTTCATCTATACTCAGTCGTTTAACCCCACTCCAATCTTTTTTTTTACTGTTTGATTAACGCGCCAGAATATCGCTTCAATCTCTTCTCCAGTTAAACCTTCTTCGCGACTAACTTGCTCCACATTGCTAGCTAAAACTCGTTGGTAAATGTTTTGTTCGTACCGTTGGGTATGTACTTGCTGCCAATCCATAAAATCCAGTCTTTCTGTGCTATACTTTTGGCAGCGTCGGCAATAAAATCGACGGCGTGGAACCTTTAGATAAACTGGTTGACCAAAACTGGGTAGATCTCTGGCTAATATGTAGGTAGTTTGATGTAATTTTTCTGTATATCTTTGACAATAAGGACACTGCATTCCCCGATTTAACATTTTTATATGTAGGCAAATATATCCCTCAACTTGTTGAAAGCTTTCTACGGTAGTCCCTGCTATATTTAGCATCGTATCTAAGGGTGATTTCATCATAGTCGTTAGTCACTTCAAGGGAAACTTCCTCATATATTGTAATTTCTCCTCATCCATCGGTGTCCGGAGTCAGCCTTTTTGCCTTACTTCCTTATCTAGTAAGCTTTTGAGTGATTTCGGCTTCTCAAATTTTTGGTTTTGATAAGCAAAATTAATCACACTAAGTACGGAAGAGCCGCAGAATCAGCCATTGGTTGAGACTCACCTACCAACAATACTAACCTATACAGCCGAGTATAGGAAGTCCTAGCGCGTTCAATTACGTTTTTCAGTTCTTCTAACTCCCCTAAAGTTGCTTCTGTTTCACCGTATTCTTCAGCCAGATTAAATTCGGCTGCACTAGCTTGATTAATAATTTGAAACAGTCTTCGTTGCAAGTAAAGAATAGTTGTTAAGGTTTCATCTGGTAAATTGGCCATTACACCTGAGAGTTATTTTTCATGAACTCAAGTATTATATATTAAAGTTGGCCTTAGTTTTTTAAGGTAGAGCGAATAGAAAAATATTGCCAATCCATAAAAAGAATACGCGACGTAAGGCTGGGGGTTATTACCTGATACCAGAAGAATTACACATCGCTTTAGAAGAAGCCTACTTGCAAGCGATTAACCAAGCTTCTTTAGAAGTAGAAGAAGGACGTTACGAAACTGAAGAATTAGAAAGACTGGTTAACAAGGAGGAAATTATCGATCGCGCTTTAGCTTTAATCTTACCATCCGAGTGAATTTCAATCATTTAGATCGACAGTTTTTTCACCCAAAACACTCCACTGGTTAGGCGTTGATAAAACTTGGGGTTGTGTCTGTAGCAAAGCCAAACCAAAAGTAACAGAAGTTAATCCCAACAACAAAGAACCTGTAACTATTTTTAACAGTAAAATTAATCGATTCGGTCGATCGCTCTGTTTCAACAATAGCTGAGTAGGCGGTTGGGTGTCTAAGCTAAAATTCTGTTGTTTGACTTCCAGGGTTACTTCTGTTCTGCTGACGGTTATTAGCTGAAGTTCCTTTAACTGTCTGAGTGCGTCGAGAATTTCGCGATCGCTAAACGGTTTTTCCCGGTACTCCGCCGTCCACGCTCGAAAATCTTGTAAGTCTACTTTCAGCTTACCAGCATCGGTAGCTCGCGGCAAAAGCCATTGGTACAGTAAAGTGGCGCAGGTCGTTAATTTAGTTTCTAGCATAGTTGGCTTCCTATCGAGAAAATAAATGCAGAAAACAAAGCAGTTGCTTCTCAGGTATCTAAGATAATTGTTACAAATGCGACAGTTTTAGCTAGCTTTATGTGTATTAACTGCATAAATCTCTACAATTTGATGAAGTCATGACAAAAAAACGCCTAGACACCTTGTTAGTCGAACTCGATTTATGCTCTTCCCGACAGTTGGCCCAGCGGCTGATTCGGGCGGGGGAAGTGCTGGTAAATCGGCAGGTGATTGACAAACCGGGCACAGAAGTGGAACAATCGGCGCAGATCCAGATCAAAGAGCGATCGCCTTACGTTTCCAGAGGCGGCGAAAAACTCGCCAAAGCGCTAAAATTTTTTGATATCTCTGTGGAAGGGCGCATTTGCTTGGATGGGGGCATCTCTACTGGGGGCTTTACCGACTGCCTGTTGCAAGCTGGGGCGAAACTAATTTACGGCGTTGATGTGGGTTACGGTCAAGTAGATTGGGGTCTGCGGAACGATCCGCGAGTGATTTTGCGGGAACGCACTAACCTGCGGTATCTCACAGCAGATGACTTGTACGAAGCAGCCGAGCTGGCGGATTTGGGTGTGGTGGATGTTTCGTTCATTTCCTTAACAAAAATTTTGCCTGCGTTATGGCAGCTGCTTCAGGTTCCGCGTGAGACAATATTGCTTGTTAAACCGCAGTTTGAGGTAGGGCGAGAACGGGTTGGCAAAAAAGGCGTCGTGCGCGATACTGGCGACCAAGCAAGTGCGATCGCGCAAGTATGCACAGCCGCCCAACAGATTGGCTGGAAATTTCGCGGTTTAACCTGGTCGCCGATCGTCGGCCCTGCCGGTAATATAGAGTATCTTTTATGGCTGAGTATAGATAGCCCAAACTCGGCTCCCGATTTAGAGGCGATCGAACACATCACCCAAGCTGCAAAAAAGGAACTCAGCA
>NZ_JACJUP010000457.1:0-4898 GCF_014748295.1 Planktothrix sp. FACHB-1355
GGGTGAGCGATCGAGGTAAATCTAGATCCCCGACTTCTTCAAGAAGTCGGGGATCTGAACAAGCGATCGAGATTGATTAAAATAGGAGATTAAATAGCGATCGCTCCCTTCAACAAACCAAATCAGAATGTGAGTATCAATTAGATATTTCATGGCAGCATATAATCTTCAAATCCCGGAGGCGTTTCATCAAAATCCTCTGCCACATAAGTAAAAATACCCTTGCCACAGCCAAATTGACGAGGTTGGACTGCGAGAGCATTTTCAGAAAAATTTTCTTTCATTTTTTGGATTTCATTTAAGGCTTCAGCATCTTTTAATGACAAAATCCATTCGATTAATTCTAATTTAAGAAATTCAGTATTCATGGCACGGAGTCATCGATTAAACAACCATTTCATATTTTTATATCTCTTGGTCAAGTTGACTGGCTTTCAGCCTTCTTTATCAACCGCACAAAAACGTGTATAGTTGCAAGATAATAATAGAATATCCAATTGTACCAAATATCTTTGTCATAATCCTGTTTTTGCTTATTATTGTGGTGTCGTATCCCACAGTTATTCGCGATATCATATGTGTTTTGAGTGAATTTATATAAATATTGCTCATCTGGGTTATATTTTTCCGCTAACTCTTTGATTTTAGGTCGCAGGAATTCAAGGACATCAGCCAAATCTCGAATTGCATCATGTTTTTCATCTAAAGACGAGCGATAGCTTCTAAACTTTTTGATTGCAGATTCCACTCGCTGCTCAACGTTATCGTGATCGTATATGGGTAAATTTTCAACAAATAGATTTTCTAAGCCATTTTCTGGCAATTCTAAAATTTCGCCATTTTCTGAGAGTTCATAGCCTTCCTTATAGTCACATAATATTTGATTAACTTGCTCTCTGAACTCTTGCTGACCAGTATTCTTATCAAAAGTATTGTAGTGCATTCCACAATCGTTAAACCTATGGTAACGTCCATTAATTGGCTTAGAGATATGCTCGTAAATAAACTCGATAACATCGAATAAATCGTCTTCTGAATAAGCTTCACATTTATTCTGTATTGGCCAAAGATCGGGTTTCCTAATCAAACGAAACATTTGCACTTCTATGTCCGAACCTAACTTGCCTTGAACCCGTCCATAATCTACGCAGTCGTAACCAAACGCTTCTTGAAAATAATCATCGTTTAGAAATCGTAAATAGAGATCGCGAAAAAGCCTACGAAGGGTAGTCAGGTCGTAACGACTCTCATTTGGATTTTTACCAGTACGTGCAGAATAATATTTTCGGCTATTCATAACTACTTTCATTCACCTTAAAATTATAATACAAAACTATAAACAATGCCTGCCCACCGAACTCGATAGACAACAGTATTAGACTCAGACATTTGGCAAATTCGATTCAGGATATCGTCAACACAATCGAAAAGATCGTCGCCAAGTCCGGGCTGCTGACTCTCGTACCAATTGTACGCCTCATTTAGTTCTTCACGAACTTCTGGACGAAATACCAGTACATAATTCATGGTCGTTTTCTGATTGAGGCTTTAATCTCATCCCATGTCAATACGTTATCGGGATTAGTTTCGTAATCGGCAATACGGCGATCGATCTCTTGCTGTTGCGCTTCGGTCAGGTTGGGGTAAGCTTGTTCTGCTGCAATACTATCCCAAATTGCTTGCACAAGATCGATCCGATCTTCAATACTTAGGGTTGTAATCTCCTTCAAAGTGGCTGTGATGTCCATACAACAAACCTACATAAAAGAGTGGGTGACTAAATAAACCTAAATATATAAGATAGCATTTTACCCATTAAATTGAACACTGTAATAACAATACGACTTAACACACCTCTATTACCCTATATAGCGATCGCTTCCCTTTCTACCTCTGCTTTATCAGCACAGCGTCTCGCTTTTGGGCTTCTGTTGGTCAATTATACACAATTTTTTAATGCTTCAATATCTGCACCAACAATTTTCTCTAAATTTCTCGTAATCTTTTCAATATCCCAATTCCACCAGGCAATTTCCAGTAAAACATCGATTATTTCATCAGAAAAGCGTTGTCGGATTACCTTAGCTGGATTCCCTCCAACAATGGTGTAAGGTTTAACATCTTTAGTAACTACAGACTTAGCGCCAATAATTGCTCCATCGCCAACTTTTACCCCAGGCATAATCGTTGCTTCATATCCAATCCACACATCATTCCCAATTACAGTATCACCTTTAAAAGGTAATTCATTAGACTCAGGTGTAACGCGCTCCCAACCATTACCAAAAATATAAAATGGATAGGTGGAAAACCCCGACATTCCGTGATTTGCACCATTCATAATGAATTTTACATTTCTGGCTATAGCGCAGAACTTGCCGATGATTAACTTGTCACCGATAAAGGGATAGTGATAAAGGACATTCCGCTCGAAATTTTCCGAATCTTCTGGATCGTCGTAATAAGTGTAGTCGCCAATAATAATGTTAGGATTTGAAACGATATTTTTAATAAAACAAACTTGCGGAAACCCCTGCATTGGATGTAAAGTTTTCGGATCGGGATATGGCATTGCAACACCTCAGACGTGAGTGATGAACTTATTAATTTAGGAGCGGAATAATCCCGGCACTGCTGGCTAAGTAAAATGCGATCGCTATAGCTTTGAGTCGAAGCATTACTGCACTTCCTTCATATACTTATACCAAAAAGTCAGCATCAGTCCTAGCTTCAATTCTTCACATCATAATGAAGAACTACAACACCCGTCCTAAAGGTTTTACTCTCAATTAATTCTAGATCGGTCTGCCTGACAATTTCTTTAAAAGCCGGAATACCCGAACCAATCAGTACGGGATGCACTTTTAGGATAACAGCATCAATCAAATTCTCGGCAAAAAGCATGGCAGCTAAATCCGCGCCACCGCAGAGATAGATGTCTTTGCCCGGTTCATTTTTTAAATTTTTGACTACCTCAACCACGTTGTTCGACACGAGTTCAACATTCTCATCTGGGCTTTCTTTCATCGTGCGCGAGACAACATACTGTTTCATTGTTGGATAAGGATTAGTCACACCAACCTTTAGCCCTACTTCGTAAGTCTTTCGCCCCATTATAACGGCATCAAATAAGTTCAAAGATTCAAGATAATCAGTTATATGCTCGCCTTCTTGAACAAAACAATCCCAGGTGCCGTCTTCGCGGGCAATAAACCCGTCGAGTGTGGTAACAACATAATATTTTAGTTTTCGCATATTTAACCTTTGGTAAACGGAAACTGAGAAGGTATTTCTGACTAAAAACCTATGCAAGGGAGTGCGATCGCATTTAGCGGTGGTAAATATCTTTGAACTGGAGCATCAACAGAATATACTGAGACGGTGTGTCCCATGTTAAAACCCCGGCACTCGTATCCTGAATGCCGGGGAAGTTTTGGAACGCCGATCCTGTCTTTTGATTTCCAATTTCCGCAGAATCAATCTGATGCTGTGAGGTTTTTCCACTAAACTACCTCTGCATATTTGGAGCAGAGGACGGGATTTGAACCCGCGTCTCACTAGCCTTGTTCTACGAAGAGCGATACAGGGAGCGAGTTTTCAAAAATGAACTTGGAGCAATAACCTGAGCTTTATTCTGAATTTGACGCACCAGGGTGGCTTTACCAATTTGCCTACCCCCAGATGGACTGGGGGACAGGAGTCGAACCTGCAAATACCCTGAATTGCTAAAAATGAACTTGTACTCCAAATCCATTATAGTCTAATCTGCAAATAGGTAGCTAAAAATTGCCCTAGCAACTTGCTTTTGCTGCACTTCCCTACCATTCGCTTCTTCTCTAGCTTGAATCACTGCTTTTTGCAGTATATCCACTCTACGAAGCAATAAATTCACGCGGTCTTGAGGCAGCGCTCCTGAGAACTCAATCAAACTCCAGGTTCCTTCCACAACGTCTTTAGAAACTTCTTTGATTTGAGCGGGATGATGTTCTGTTGCTTCATAGGCAACCACAAAATCCGTGATTTTCTTAGTTTTCACAGTTTCTTTAGGACTGGTAACATAGCATCCTCGATTGGGGTCATGCTGCCAGTCTTTGTCGATGGAAAGTACGGGTAATGAAGTAATGAACGTCTTGACATCCTGAAGCTGCTTTTCAAGAAATAATAAATAGGAGACAGGGACATCAGCAATAATAGTTTGCCCATCCACAACAACTGATGCCTTAGCCTCAGTATTAGCGTAGTCCTGAGTAGCTGCCAGGTCTAAATATTCAGAGCAAGCTTGCACAAACTTATCAATCAATTCGTTGGCCTTCAGCGTCAATTTCTGTGACTCAGCAGGATAAACAAATCCATCTTCTTCTCTGGGCTGATAAGTTCTACTTAACCCTTGAAACAGTCCACTTTTCTGAGAGAGTTGATAGATTTCGGTTTTGCCTTTAGTGGCATTTGCTTTAACAGACTGTAATACAGCAATCAACTGATTTAGCTTCATATCATCTCCAATACTGGTCATTTGCCCTCTTTTAGAGGACTGAAGCTATTAGCCCGGAACTAAAGTTCCGGGCTAAGTGAGCTTTCTGCACCTGTTTGTCTGGAGAAAATCTACTTCAAGATTTTAGAGACAACGCCAGCGCCGATCGTGCGACCGCCTTCACGAATAGCAAAGCGCATTCCTTGCTCGATCGCAATGGGGTCGAGTAACTCAACAGTCATCTTAACGCGATCGCCTGGTACTGCCATCTCAGCTACACTGCCATCATCTGTTGTGAAGGATTTAATCGTTCCTGTCACATCAGTTGTTCGCACAAAAAACTGAGGACGATAACCAGGCAAGAATGGAGTTTTGCGACCGCCTTCCTTTGCCGTCAGCACGTACATCTCAGACTCAAACTCAGTAT
>NZ_JACJUP010000458.1:0-4861 GCF_014748295.1 Planktothrix sp. FACHB-1355
TATACCTACCCTTAATTAACTCTTTCTTGGTTTCCCCTTCTGCAAATCTCGTGCGTTGGACTTGAATGCCCAGGTACATAGCATATAGGGATATGACTAAAAGTACCCACATGACAACGGGATGGATAAACTGACTCCAAACTTTAACGGACGCGGGGATTTCCAAGCTCATAATGGCGGATTGCTTAAGGAACTTTATAAAAGTTAGCATAAACTCCGTAATGACTCTTTGCAAAGTTACGGCTACCTCCCAGGTATGGTACCCAATCGGCAAAAATCTGCTATAAATCTAAGACTTGGAGCTAGTTTGTCAGCATTTGCCAACAAAGGAGGCGCTTTCATCACTACCGCTAATAGCTCTAGCAGGCGATCCCAGCAACTGCAAGCTTGACAGTTAAAAGAACGGATCGTCGGCTTCTTCACAGCCCTTATCCTGTGCAAACTTTGGTAAGAATCCCTAGATTTGCCCTAAATTTGTCCTACATTTGTATGATTATTCTGCATAAACTGAATGCAACCAGCAACACCGTCTTCTCAAGAGCCTAATTTAACGCTAAGTTGACATTGCTGGGGATGTGACGAGGCGCAGGCATGACTTCCACATTAGATAAAGATGTCTTATTAAGACGGGCAGCTCAAAACGGCGAAATCGATCGAGTACAAGTACTACTGGCTGAAGGTGCCAATATCAACGCCACAGACAAAGACGGTACCACTGCTTTGATGTTTGCCGCCCGCAATGGCTACACAGATGTTGTGCGACTGCTGTTAGAAGCAGGTGCAAACATTAACCTGCCTAGAAGATTGTACAAGCTAACAGCTTTAATGTTGGCAGCTGCCAGTAACCAAGTTGATGTCATTCCAACTTTGCTGGCAAGCGGCGCAGACGTAGATGCCAAAAATATCGACGGTAGCACCGCCTTAATGGTAGCGGCCTTGAAAGGTCATGCCCAGGTGGTACGGATATTGCTCGATGCGGGTGCCCAAGTCAACATTAAAGATAAAGATGAAGATACTGCTTTAACCATAGCCGCCGAACACGGTCACACAGAGGTCGTGCAAGCATTGCTGTCGGCTGGTGCGGAGGTAAATGTAACCAGTGGCGGAGAAACAGCTCTGACTCTAGCGGCAGGTCTAAATTACCCTGAAGCGGTCAAGGTGTTGTTAGCTGGCGGGGCAGATGCAAATGCCAAAACCCAAGAGGGCAGAACCGCGCTGATGTTAGCAGCCGAGTCCGGTTATAAATCGATCGTCGAGCAGTTGTTGGCTGCATCTACTTCCGGCTTGTGGGATAACTTAAAAATATTGCCGCCGCACAAGCAAACTATTATTGACCTTAATGCTAAAGACAAAGAGGGCGAGACCGCTTTAACGCTGGCAGCCGATCAGGGACACACTGCGATCGTACAAGCATTGCTCAACGCCGGTGCAGATGTAAATGCCAAAAATTTAGATGGATGGACAGCTCTAATGGCAGCCGCAGCAGGCGGTTATACTGCTATTGTCACTACTTTGCTGGACAAAGGTGCTGATGTTAACGCTAAAGATACGGATGGCGAAACTGCTTTACACCTGGCTGTAGTAGAAGGTTATGCTGAAGTAGTGCAACTTCTGCTCGATCGAGGAGCTGACGTTGGCGTGAGAAACGAACTTGGCGACACAGCTCTACACTTAGCAGCTTTACAAAATTACAGCGATATTGTAATATCTCTGCTAGAAAAGGGAGCCAATCCCAACGCCAAAAACCTCGGCGAGACGCCTTTAACTATGGCGGTAGGTCGTAGAAACACTGCTACAGTGAGAGAACTTCTCAATAGCGGTGGCGATCCCAACGTTCCAGATGATGATGGAAAAACTGCTTTGATAAAGGCATCTGAGCAAAACGATCTCTCCCTGATGCGGCTTTTAATTTCAGCGGGTGCTGATGTCAACGTTCAAGATCGTCTTGGTGCTACTGCGACAATCTGGGCGGCATCGCGGGGTTATGTGGAAGCTGTAAAACTTTTGCTGGACTCCGGTGCGGATGCGAGCATCAAAAATAAGGGTGGTTACACGGCTTTAACGATCGCTGAATTAAATGGCCACCGCAGTATTGTGAAATTGCTCAAAGAAGTTGGCGTACAGGAGTAGTTATTGAAGATGAAAAATATTTACTTTCTTTCTGCGAGAAGATTATCAATAATTCTTTTTGCGGTTTGCTCTTCTTCAGCCTCATAGATTATCCGATCGGAAAAAGTAGTATGCGATCGCGAGTTAAGTTATTATCGCTGACCGTTTGGATCACGGTTTCGCTCTTGATAATTGGCGCAACGCTGGTTGTGCTGGGAATTTTCAATGCAGCACTGAGATGGGATATTTTCAGCCCACAAGTTGAAGCTGTTTTATACGGAATCTTCGGTGCCAGCGTTGCTCTCAGTGCGTTTGGTGTCGCCATTACTTTCGTGTTGGGCATTCAAGAAATAGTCAAAGCAGTGGCATCGCTTCGACCTAGCCAAGAAAGAGATGCTTCTGGTGCGATCGCACCAGAAGCCCGTCGGCGCACCTACGCGGCATATATGGCGGGTCTGGTAGCTGTTCTTTCTGCTCTAATCGGCTTTCTTTCCTTAATTAATTATCAAATTCAAGTTCATCGCAATAAAGTATTTAAACGTATTGCATCCGAACAAATTCAAAGCCTCAACAGTAAATTTGTGCAGCAGATTGCACCCTTGAAAAATCCTCCCAGAAATAAAGTACCGATAACCCTTGACGACTTAGTTCAAAATGTTAATAAATTATCCTTTGTTGAGCGCCTCACACTTTATGTGCCCGATCCAAATGATAATTCGGTCATCTGGAGCTATACATCTTGGGGAAATTATGATAATAAAAATGGTTTCGCACGTTTAATTGTTTCCAAAGACTTTGAAAAAGCGATCGCACAAGCCTTAAAAGGCGATTCTAAATTGCTAAATACGCTCAATAATCGCACAGACTTTAAATGGTACTACGTTGTCAGAAACCAACAAGGTAAACCTCTTGGGGTACTCAGAATAGATGGCAATCAAAGAGAGAACTTTAGGGAATACTCATTAGGCAGTCGATCGTAAATATTTTGACTCTTCCTTACTTGTAGTGGAAAACCCTGGTTTTGGAGAGCCTAAACTGGGAAAAAGAGCATAAGAGATCGGAAATTAGTGCAACTTTTTAACAGCAGCCGGCAGTCCCAACGCCCTTTAAAACATCGTATTGTCGTTGGCAGCAGTTTCGGGAATTGGCTGCATGACATCCCAATGTTCGGCAATTTTGCCATTTTCTATGCGGTAAATATCTGCTACAGCTGCACCACGGTCTGCGGGATTGAACTTGAGATGTACGTGTAGGAATACGTAGTCTCCCTCCGCCATGACACGCTTAACTTCCATCGTCAGTTCGGGATTTGCCTTTAAGAACTCTGTGGCGAATTCTATCAGCCCTTGACGACCGGTAACTACACCTGGATTGTGCTGCTTGTAGTCCTCCGTTAAGAACTGTTCGGCTACGGCAAAGTTTTTTTTGTTGAAAAACTCATCAAGGAACTTTACAGAAATAGCTTTATTGCGACGCTGCACAAGTCCAGGTAAGTTGGAGAATTCCGTGGGAGTTAGGTAAAGGCTTTCGATTTTCTCGACAAGAGCGCCGTTTGCTTCCGTCTCAGCAAAAATTGATTGCCATTCAGCATCGTTCTTGAACGCAGCCCAATTTTTCTCAGCCGCTTGCTTGCTTTCGTGCATCAGCAGGTAGATTAATTTTGTGTCCTTTTCTTCACCTTCCGGCGTCAGGTAGAGGACATTCGTCATACCGTGCTTTTCCAGCAGTCGGATTGCGTGTTCGCGGAATCGTTTTAGCAAAGCTGCCATCTTGCCAGGTAAAACCGTGTATGTTCGCAATTCGTAAATCATTTCTGTTGATGTATCGGTTGCAGAAATTGGTTGACCCGTCACATCGCTTAATACCATCTGTACATCTCCATATTTTAAGAAAGATATTCGATCGTGACAGGACTACTTTACCTGTGGAATAATCCCCAGTTCAACTGTACTCGATCGCGGACAAACGGCGATTGATGAAGATCGGGCCTTCGACGAATACGGACTGATAAGTTCATTAAAACTTTATATTAACGGTCAATATTTAAAGATTATTTAAAGGCCGATCGTAACTAAGCATATTCACGGCTGTATTTGTTTTTTATACAAGCTATATAACGCATAAATATGCTGATGATGCCCCAATAGTATCGGTGTGTGGATGTCTGACAGCAGCTACACCAGCTGATGAGACTCCTTTTGGTGGCCCTTTTCAGCTGAGTGAAAAAGAATCGGTCGATCGCTTTGTGCGATCGCCCTTCAAGCTATAGGAGCCAGCAAATGTCCACTTTCGATATCGGTTCGATCGACAACCAGTACACAGGTACAGACGCTCTTAGCATAGCGTACCCCGATGATACCTACAGCTTCAAACTTACTGACCCCAGCAGCTTAAAGCTATCCCTCACCGGAATGAGCGACTCAGTTGACTGGCAACTTAAGAACAGTTTAGGTAAAATTTTGTACAGCGGTTCGGTTAACGCCACGAATCCAGAAGGTATTAATCTATATAATTTGGTGGCTGGTGACTATTCTCTACAATTGTCCCAAGTGAGTGGCGATACTAACTACACCCTGAATATCGACCCCCTGACTGGCTTGGACGTGGAATCGGGTTATTTTACTGTCGGGGAAGCAGGAAAAGTAGAAGTAGATTACTTAATTGATGGGGGCTGGTATCAAGGTGAATTAGCTATTTTCAGTTTAACTGGAATGGAGTTATTCGAGCCGGGAAAAGAAGCATTTATTAAAGA
>NZ_JACJUP010000459.1:0-4891 GCF_014748295.1 Planktothrix sp. FACHB-1355
AATACCCGTGCAGTGCTAAACAAAGCGGTTTGGACGGCGAAACCAAAAGCAAACGAGGGCATAAAACGCTCATTAAACCCAGTAAAGAAGCGATCGATCGCCACTTGGCAAGCCTGGACGAATTGCTTGCCAAAAATTGTAAATCCAGTCAGACAGAAGTAATTAATGCTCTCAATTCTGTAATTGTAAGATGGGCAGCATATTACTCTACAGTGGCGAACAGTCGCACTTACAAGTACATGGATAATGCGATGTATCAGAAGTTGTTTGCTTGGGCTAAACGCCGAAGAAGCAAAGGACGGAACAATACAAAGCTAGTCTCGCATTACTGGGGAGTCAACAGAGGGTTAGGCTGGCGGTTCATGACTTCAGACAATCGATATATCCTAGAAAGATATCGGGATACAAAGATTGAAATCTACGTCAAAGTTAAAGGTGGAAGAAGCCCTTATGATGGCGACTTCCAGTACTGGAGCGATCGTCTCAGCCAACATCCCACACCACTTAATGTAGCTGTCATAACACCATTGGAGCGGAGGTACCGTTACTAGCTGAGTTATTGAGGAGCCGTGTGCGGTGAAAGCTGCACGCACGGTTTTGAAGCAGAGGTAAGCAAGGCGACTTACTTATCGACTGTAACAGTCCGGTAGCGTTAAGTGTCGGTTGACTCTGGCAGTTAATCACTGGTCTCGCGATGGCAAGCAAACGGACTGGTTCAATTTGGAACTCTGGGGGAAGACAGCAGAAATAGCTGCTAACTATGTGCGTAAGGGCAGCTTGATTGGTGTCAAAGGTTCGTTGAAGATCGATACCTGGCGCGATAGCGCTACGGGTGCCAATCGCTCGTCACCTGCGATCCGGGTAGATCAGATCGATCTTTTAGGTTCCAAACAAGATAACGAGGCCGGCCAAATGGATAGCTACAGACCAGAGGAATTTTAAACTGGTGGCGATCGCCCCGCCAGTACCTAAAGAAAGATTTGCTTTTGTCAGTGGCAAATTGACAGAGTACATTACCTACGCCTTACCGTCCAATGGGCGTAGGTTTTCTACTTTGTTGGCAATTGCCATTTTCTTGATTGCGATCGCTATTATTGGTAAGGTTGTGACTGGCTGGACGGGATTTGGTCAACCCTCAAGTTAAGCTTTTGGCGATCGGTGTCAGTACGATTCCGCGAACCTGAGTTGGTGTTTTGAGAACCTGAAAGTGCAGTTGAGTCAGATCAGTCTGTTTTAGAAGGTGAAACTTACGCCTTGGCAGCGAAGTCAGGAATCAGCACTCAAAAGTCAGAAACAGTCAAAAGTAAAAAATGAAAGAGACTTAGGGCTCCCGATCCGGGAAACCCCTGTTCTGCGAAACTGGTGGTTGGGGAACAAGTCTGGGATCGTTAAGTCCGGATGCCAGGATTATGCAAGTGAAAAAAAGTTCTATTCAAGGGCAGTCATTACCACTCGCAGATCTGGCCTACCCAAGTAGGCTCCCGGTAGCATAGGGTGTATCAACTGCATAAGGTGTGAGGATAAGTAGGAGCGCAGTAATTGCTGGGTCTTTAAGTTAAAGAGCTTATGGGTGTCAAATGTTCGGCCAATTGGTTTTCATCTCCATGAGGGCTTCGCCCTATTTGTGTGCGATCGCGCCCGTCTGGGGGAACCCTTACCAGATATGGGAAGACTTAGGCTATAGGCGACAATATTCGCTGGTATGCTCAGGATAATTATTCGCAATATTTCGCCAAAAAAGATTACCCATTTTGCCATACTTGCTGACTTGTACTTGGCGGCGCGTGCAGAGGTTAAGTTGTGGTATTGTTCAACGCAGCCTCAAACTGTGTATTTATACCCAAGGGTACTCGAACCCAGACGCATAACCCAAAGTATAATCCTTAACCAGCTGGGAAAATTTATGCCGCTGGGCTACGAAAATCAGGAGAAACAATAGTGAAATTTCACTGGCTACTACCCAGTACATTTTTGAGCCTAGTTCTACTGTCCTCTCCAGCCTTGGCGGGCAGACTGCAATCGTGGCGTTTTGATGCCGATCGAAATCGGTTGGTCTTCACAACGGACAGTAGCGTTCAACCGAAAGCGCAATTGCTTTTCAATCCCACACGTTTGGTGATCGATTTGCCCGGTACCGCTTTCGTGCGCCCGACGATAAATCAGCAACTGAGGGGGGCAATGCGACAGTTGCGGGTGGGGCAGTTAGATCCTCAAACGACTCGTCTGGTGATTGAATTAAGCCCAGGTTACACGCTAGACCCACAGCAGGTAAAATTCCAGGGAATTTCGCCCAGGCAGTGGTTGGTGCAGCTGCCAACCCCGATTCGCTCGGACGAGCAAACGAGCAGTGCTTCTGTTTCTCTTGGTTCGCCGGAAGCCACGGCATCTGCGACGTCTGATTCAGTGGCTCAAATCCAGGATGTACAGGTAACGCCCGATGGTTTTTTTATCCGCACCTCCGGTCCCAACCCAGAGGTGAAGGTGAGGCGAAGTGGAGATCGGGACACGATCGATATTTACCTCGAAGGCGCAGCTTTGTCTTCCGAACTGACGTTAAAAGACTTATCGGTAAACCGTAATGGCGTCAGCAGGATTCAGATCAGTCAAGTACAAAACACACCACCGATCGCCCGCCTGACTTTGCGGGTGGACAAAGACAGCCCGGATTGGCAGGCTCGGATCAGCAATTTAGGTGGAATTGTAGTGTTACCGACACTGGGGCAGGAGTCATCATCCGAGCGCAGGAGTGACGATCGACTCGCCACCGTCCAATCTGTGGAAGTGAGCGGCAATCAACTTTTAGTCAGAGCAAATCAGCCGTTTACTTACACAAGTGGCTGGGATCAATCGTCTGGTGCTTACCGCATCACTATTCCTGCCGCTAAACTAGCCGAGCGGGTGAGGGAACCGGAATCAAATGCAAACAGTCCGGTGTTGCGGGTGCGGCTGCGCCAGCAAGACCCTTCCACAGTTGTAGTTCTGGTGTTACCTGCCTCTGGGGTGCAGATTGGCGAAATCAATCAACCTTCACCTCAACTCTTGGCTCTGCCCTTACGAGGCTCAAGGCGGGAAATTGTCGTTCCGCCTCCCAACCGCACTACTTTTTCTGTGCCGGACTCAGTTCCAGATTATCCCAGAAATGAGCGCCCTCGTCCTCGCGATGGCAGAGTTTTAGTGATGATAGATCCGGGACACGGTGGAAAAGATGCGGGTGCGATCGGTATTGGTGGATTGCAAGAGAAAGACGTGATCTTGCCTATATCGCAAGAAGTGGCGAGGTTGCTCCAACGACAGGGTATTCAGGTCGTGATGACCCGGAACGATGACTACTTCGTTGACCTTGCACCCAGAGTACAAATGGCTAGGCGGGAGAATGCGGACTTATTTGTTAGCATCCACGCCAATGCGATCGATATGACCCGTCCCGATATTAGCGGACTGGAGACCTACTATTACGGCAGTAGCGAAAGCGAACGACTAGCTCGGACTATCCACAATAGCATCCTCCAGAATATAGATATTCCAGATCGGAGGGTGCGACAGGCCAGATTTTACGTTCTTAGGCACAATCCCATGCCTGCGGTTTTGGTGGAAGTTGGTTTTGTAACAGGGGCACAAGATGCTCCCAGGCTGGCTTCCCCAGCTTACCAGAGGCGAATGGCAGAGGCGATCGCTCGTGGTATTCTCCAATACCTACAACAAAGTTACTAATCGATCTCCGGTCAAAAGTCATTAGTAACTAGCAATAAACTGCTGACTTTTGACCCCTAACCACTTAAGAAAGACAACTGATAGCTGGCAAAGGACAAATGACAACAGATAAAATAGGAGTTTTTGATAGCGGCGTTGGCGGTCTCACTGTGTTAAGAGAACTTTATCGACAACTGCCTAATGAATCGATTCTTTACTTCGGAGATACAGCGCGATTGCCGTATGGTAACCGCACTCAGGCAGAAATTTTGCAGTTTGTGCGCGAGATTCTCAACTGGATGTCTGTCCAAGGCATCAAAATGGTCATTATGGCTTGCAATACCAGTTCCGCTCTGGCGCTAGAAATTGTAAGATCTGAGTTCAATTTCCCGATATTAGGGGTTATTCTTCCCGGCGCTCGGGCTGCCGTAAGTATGGGCAAGCGGATTGGCGTTATTGCTACCCCTGCTACTGCGGCTAGTAGCGCGTACCGTCACGCTATCCAAGAAATTGACCCAAACGTTCAAGTCTGGCAAGTTGGTTGTCCGGCATTTGTACCTCTAATCGAGCAAAACCGCATTAATGACCCTTACACATATGAGGTGGCCAAGGAATACCTGGCTCCTTTATTAGAGCAGCAAATTGATACGCTGGTGTACGGCTGTACCCACTATCCCCATTTAGCACCCGTTTTGCGTGCCATTTTACCCCGTTCGGTACGTACAGTAGATCCGGCAGTACACGTTGTCGCTGCCGCAGCTCAAGAACTGGATATTTTAGGAATGAGAAGTATGGCTCCACCGCAACCTACACGTTTCTGCGTTAGCGGGGAGCCAAATCAATTTGCACAATTGTCAGTACAATGGCTGGGTTGCAGGCCACTTGTCGAACAGGTTTGCTTGCCTGTGTCTGTGCCGTTACAGCAAGTACCGCTGGAATCGTTGGAATGAAACTGATAAAAGGGTCAGGTTTGCTTTTGGTTAACCCTCCGGACGTCGCCAAACTCCTGACCGCTGCACGAGGATCAACAATACGTAAATCGCTAATAGATAGCCTGTGGCCAGAAGGGGAATCATCAGAGGCATATCGGGGTAAACCATAATGGAATTAGGAGTAAAGAGGAGGAACTTCAAATCAGATAGGAATAATTTTTCTCAGCAAACATTTGCAAAGCAATCGCTTTGACGATTATCTTCCGATT
>NZ_JACJUP010000046.1:0-13331 GCF_014748295.1 Planktothrix sp. FACHB-1355
GGCTATAGCCAGAAATTTCACAAAATTTGTCATTGACAAAGGTAATATTCCCTTTGCGGTCTACCTCGCTGACAATCGCGGCTTCATCGAGAACGTGTTGGCGGTTTTCAATTTCTTGCAGCAATCTCGCTTGTTCTACTGTTAAGTCTTGGAGTTTTTGTGCAGCCTTTTGGTTGTTCAAATCAGTAATTTGATTTTCAAACTTAACTGCCATTTGGTTAATATTTTCAGCGAGATCTTGCACGAAATCGTTTCCCTGTAATTGAGGAATGCGAGTATTGAATTTGCCATTAGCAATTTCTTCGATCGCCTGGGAAATTAGAGCGATTTGCTGTAGGATATTTTCTTGTTTTTTGGCGCTTTTAAACAAAATAGGAACAACAGCCCCTGCTAATAAAGCGGTAAATATGCCGCTGGCAAAACTAAAATGACTGGATTGAAAAGCTGGGATAGTGAATTGTAAGAGTAGGTTAGTCCACATGATAAAATCCTTAAAAAGCCGAGTAATTTTGAGCGAAAAATTCCGAACAATAATAAATAAGTTACTGTATGCAATTAGCGACAGAGCGCAGAATTTCCGCTGCTATTTGGTCTAGAGGCAGCATTTTATCTGCTAAACCTGCTTTCGCCACAAATCCGGGCATCCCCCAGACGACGCTGCTGGCTTTGTCCTGCACGAAGATTTGACCTCCGGCTGACCGGATGCCTTCGCAGCCTCGCAAACCATCATGACCCATGCCGGTGAGTACAACTGCAAGAGCTCCTGCACCATAGGTTTGGGCTACCGATCGAAACAGTACATCCACCGCAGGACGGCAAGAATTTTCTGGAGGGCTTTGGTGGATGCGAAGTTGAACGATAGAGCCAAGGCGATCGACACTCATGTGAAAATCGCCAGGAGCGATATAAGCCGTACCGGGCTCTAATTTCGCGCCATCAAATCCTTCTATAACCGGGATTTGGCAACGAGCGTTCAGCCGTGTGGCTAGGCGTTGGCTAAACATTGGCGGTATATGCTGCACGATCAAAATTGGGACGGGAAAATCTGCTCTAAATTGGGGTAAGATTGCAGCCAAAGCGTTTGGGCCTCCAGTTGATACTCCGATCGCGATCGCCTCTATCGGTTTGGGATTTCGGATTGCCCGTTTTCGATAAGTTAATTGTTGGTTGATTGAGGACGTTTTTAAATCCCGATCTGAATTCAAAGTAGTAGTTTCGATCGATTCGCCACAAAATACTTTAATTTTGGGAATAAGTTCCTGACGGAGATGCTGATTAGCTGCCTCAATACTGCCCATTTGAAAAGGTTTGGTTACATAATCTTTAGCTCCTAAAGAAAGTGCTTCCAGTGTTGCAGTAGCGCCTCGTTCCGTAAAGGCACTGAACATAATCGTCGGGAGGTTAGGGTAAGTTTTGCGAATCGCTGCTAATGTCTCCAGGCCATCCATTTCTGGCATTTCTACATCTAGGATGACCAAATCCGGGTTGACTTGGGCAATCTTCGCGAGAGCAATTTGACCGTTGGCAGCAACTCCCGCGACTTCTAAGGCCGGGTCATTAGATAAAACTTCACTTACCCGACGACGCACCATAACAGAATCATCAACAATCAAGAGGCGAATTTTACGCATTAGTAGTTAAGAAAGGATAATTGGCAATCGCCGAGGCGTAAATAGTCGCGTTAGTGGGTAATTAATCGAGAGAATTACCCACTAATGATGACTGGTTTAATATTTGAATTGGCTGACCAGTGTTTGCAATTCTGCTGCTAACAGAGCGAGTTGGTCGGCAAATTTTAAAGTTTGGCTAGCTACATCTGTGGTACTTTGAGCTGCTTCGGCAACATTGTTAATGTTATTTGCAATTTCTGATGTACCCTTAGCAGCCCCAGCAACGTTCCTGGCAATTTCATTTGTCGTGGCAGTTTGTTGTTCGACGGCACTGGCGATGGTATTTTGGAAATCGTTAATTTGGTTAATAATCGCTGTAATTTGTGCGATCGCTGCTACTGCGCTTTTGGTATCGCTCTGAATAGTTTCTATTTTTTGACTGATATCTTCAGTTGCTTTTGCAGTTTGCTTGGCTAATTCTTTGACTTCATTAGCGACGACAGCGAAACCTTTGCCCGCTTCTCCGGCTCTTGCCGCTTCAATAGTAGCGTTTAAAGCTAATAAGTTGGTTTGTTGGGCAATTGAAGTAATCACTTTGACGACATTACCAATCTCAATGCTACTTTGGCCAAGTTTGGCGATAGTTTGGTTGGTGCTTTGGGTCATTTTAACGGCGTTAGTTGCTACCATCGCTGCATCAGTCGCACTTTTAGAAATTTCCTTAATGCTGGCGCTCATTTCTTCTACACCAGTGGCAACAACTTGGGCATTTAAGTTAACTTCATCAGCAGAAATTGAAGCAGAATTAGCTTGTCCTGATGTATGTTCTGCATTTTTATTTAGCTGTTGGCTAACTTTGGTGAGGTCTTCCGAAGCATGGGCAAGTGCTTGAGCGACTGAGGCAATTTTTCGCACTGAGTCGGTTAAATTGCTCGTCATTAAGTTGACGTTATAACTTAGTTGTTTGAATTCGCCAACTGTTTTATTTTCGACTTTTTGGGATAGGTCACCTTGCGCGATCGCTAAAGTCATTTTCGTAATGGTTTGAACTTCTTCTTTGAGCTTTTCAATCATCTGGTTAATATTTTCCGTGAGGTCTTTCCAGATACCGGTTGCTCCGGTGAGGACTGCTTTAGTGCTGAGATTTCCTTCTTGACTGAGAAGTTTTGCCACGCGATTTTTTTCGGAAGAGTAGCAAGCGATATTGTCAATTAGTTGGTTAGTTGTGGTGCTAAGGCGAAGCAAGTCGCCTTTGAGCGATCGCCCTTTGATTTTGGTAGGTACTTTGCGGGATAAATCTCCCGCCGCTAATGCTGCTAGAGCTTGTTCGGTTTCTAGGATGGGTTGACCTAAAGTTTCAACTAAAGTATTAATTGCTGTGACGCTAGTTGCCCAATCACCTTTTACTGAGCGCATACCCATTTTTTCGGTTAGTTTACCTTCTTCTCCAATATCATTACTAACTCTGACAATACCGTTGGTCAGGTTTTGATTTAAGCTGAGCAATCCATTAAATACTTCAGCAATTTCACCCCATCCATTATTTTCTGATAAGCGCACGCTAAAGTCGCCATCTCTAGCACTCTTAAGAACTGACAGTAATTCGTTCCAATGCTCAGACGTAATTTTAACTCGATCGAGTTGACTGCTTTCTAGTTGAGAAAGCGGCTCTGGATCGGATAATTTTTGCGTGACTTTACTGCTCGGATTACTTGTTTTTTTAAAAAACAAAAATCTTGCAATTCTTTTGCCATTGTAAGTATCCATGCTAGCTCCATTTGATTAATTTAACCGATATTGAAATTGCCAATAATCAATATCATACAAATATTCTTCAATATCAATCCGATCTTTTGCTAACCTCAAAAACTTTTTCAGTGTCGAGAATGAGCAACAGGCGATCGTTTAGTTTATAAGCTCCTTGAATTAACTCGCGTGCTTTGCCTTTGAGCGTTTGTGGAGGAGGTTCAAAAGAGCATTCGGAAATTTCTAAAACTTCTCCTACTTCATCAACCAGCAAACTGATTACTTCATCATTTGCCTGCACGATCGCATTGAGAGGCAGTTGCTCTAAGCTGGGAAAAAAGTAATTAAATAGATTAGATGTTGAAGAATTCCTCCACGCCATACTGCTTTTTTGATAAGTAGGATCGGATTCAGATATATCCAAACACTGTCGCAGATCTATAGCCGGGACAATTTGACCGCGTAAGTTAATCAATCCTCGGACAGCTGGAGGTGCTAAAGGTACGCGGGTAATTGATTGATAGCGAATGACTTCTTGGACTTTTTTTACGTCTAAGCCAAAGCAGATGTTAGCTAAATAAAAGGTGCAAAACTGGTGAGTATGAGCCATATAAATTGAGTATTTTCCATTAATTACAGGTGTGATTTACTAATTAGATATCCACTGATTAAGTGCTTCTAGGTCTAAAATTTCGGTAACTTGGCCTTTAATGACAGCGATCGCATTAACTCCCGGACGACTTGTCGCGGCAGTAAAAGTCAGTTTTTCCATGACAATATCGAGGATGCGGCTGACTGCTAATCCGACTGTCTGTCCATTTGAGCAAGACACGACTATCATTTGCAGAAGTTGGTTTTCTAATAAGGATGAGTGGGAATTATTAGTTCTGGTAGTTGCTCCCTTTTTCTTGGTACAAGATAATGGCTGAGGACTAAATACACTAGCTAAATCAATCAGCGGCAGAATGCGATCGCAATATTGAACGATCGTCAGATCGCCTACTTTTTCCACAGCAGTAATGGGAATTTCTTCTAAACGCAAAACCATTGAAAGCGGAATAGCCATGCGACTCTTAGGCAAACCTTCAAACAGTAACAGCATTTCTCGCCCATCATCTGTCTGTTGCTGGGATGCGCCTTCCTGTTCTAAGCGAGCTTTTGTTTGTGCTTCGGAAAACACGCCAGAACGCTGCGCGATGCTACGCACATCTAAAATCAAAGCAACTCTTCCGTCTCCCAGAATAGTTGCTCCGGCAAAGCCAGGTGTATCTTTTAGCAATTTCCCTAAAGGTTTAACCACAATTTCTTGAGTATCGTCGATCGAATCTACCACTAAACCAAAAGGTGTATTGGCTTGCACGACAACGACGATATTCACTACTTCATCTAGAGATTGTAGATTTGATTTTTGTTCTTTATTTTCTAGCTGAAGTTCTCGATTTAAGTAAACGAGGGGTAATAATTTACCTCGCAAACGATATACGGGAGCTTTGTGAATGTATTCAATGCCTCGCTTAGCTTGTTCTCCTTCCAAACGCACCAATTCTGCTAAACTCATTTGCGGAATCGCGTAGCGATCGCCTGCACTGGTAACAATTAACGCCGGAATAATTGCCAGCGTTAAAGGAATCTTGAGTTTAAACACAGTACCTAATTTGCGTTGGCTGGAAATTTCAACCACACCCCCGACTTTTTCAATATTGGTTTTCACCACATCCATACCGATTCCCCTTCCGGATAAGCAAGTCACTTTGTCAGCCGTGGAAAACCCTGGCAGGAAAATTAAGTTGATGGCTTCACCGTCACTCAAATGATTAAACTGTTCGCCAGTAATTAATCCCAAGCTTAGTGCTTTGTTTTTGAGTCGTTCTGGATCGATGCCAGCACCATCATCGATTATTTCAATATTTACGTAACCGCTTTCGTGGAAGGCATACAAGCGCACTTGTCCTGACTCGGGTTTGCCGGAAAGTTTCCGTACATCAGGCATTTCAATTCCGTGGTCAATACAGTTGCGAATGATGTGAGTGAGAGGATCTTTGATTGCCTCGATGATAGTTTTGTCGAGTTCGGTGTCTTCACCTTCGATCTCGACTTGCACTTGCTTTCCGGATGCGATCGCCATATCCCTGATCGCACGCGGAAACTTACTCCAAATCGTGCTAATCGGCTGCATCCGGGTTTTCATTACAGCTTCTTGCAACTCGGTAGTGACGCGATTTAAATTTTGAGATGCTGCTTCAAATCCTGCTCGATCCTGGATGGAGTCGAATTGCAAAATTTGGTTGCGAACTAATACCAGTTCTCCCACCAGGTTGATCAACTTATCTAATAAGTTGATGTCTACTCGGATCGAGGGCACGGTTTGAGCTGCTGCTAATGGTGTGGGTGCTTCCTTACTGTTGACTTTGCCATTTTTGGTCTGATTATCATATATAGAGGGTTTTGTCAAATTAGGGATTTGCGTATAATTACTGGGTACTGAAGGCGGTGTACTTAGGGAGTCCGCAACGTTTTCTGAATTTAGCGCTATAATTAAATGCTTATCTTCATACGCTGTGTGCTGTAAATCATTTAGTCTTTGAATCAGTTCCGAGTAGTCAGAGTCACTCTCTTCTCCGGTGGCATTAATACAGATACAGCTTTGGTGAATAGTATCGACGAGTTGCAGTAAGGTGTTGATGATTTCGATATTTAATATTAATTCCTTATCCCGCACGCGACTGAGCAAATTTTCCCCAGCGTGGGTGAGCGCTTCCAGCTTACCAAACGCCATAAAGCCGCAGTTTCCCTTGATAGTATGCAGGGAACGGTAAATCCGGACGAGCAAATCTTTGTCTGTGGGATTTTGTTCTAAATCAACTAGATCTCGCTCGATATGGCCGAGATTTTCGTAGTTGTCTGCTAAAAATGCTTTGATATCTTCATCCATATTGATTTATAAATAAAGCTCAAAAAAATTGTGAATTACTTGTGCAAAAATTGCCTTCACTTTCTCTAAGATAGATTTGGCAATGGTTTCAGCCTCTTCTGAGCGTCATTCAATTTTGGATGAGATGATTGTCCATCAGACGTTCATCGGGCGTTTGATATATTTTTGATAGTCAGATATCTGTATTATACAGAACAAATAAAGTCATGTTCTGGGTGATTTAGGTAAGAGCTTAAAAGTATCAGTAATAATACGTAATCTACCTAAATAAAGTACCGTATTAATACTCGATATAAATATAAATAAATCGTGTTAGGAATAAGTAGTTACTTTCAAGTTGGAGCGAGCAAAAAATTTAGCAAAATTTCAATAACTACTACTAAATAATAGGAGAATTTAATGCCTTTAATTCTAATGATTGATGATGCAGCCTTTACGCGCCGGATGCTGCGTAAAGCATTGACAGCAGAAGGTTATGAAGTCCTGGAAGCAACTAATGGACAAGAAGGACTGGAGATGGCGGCAATCCACAAACCGGACTGCATTTTAGTTGACCTACTAATGCCCGATATCGATGGCTTTGGGGTATTACAAGCAATGCGCGATCGGCGATCGACTATCCCTGTCATCGTAGTGAGTGCAGATATTCAAGTAGGAGTTCGACAACGCTGTATGGAATTGGGAGCTGCGGGCTTTCTGAACAAACCACCCAAACAAGAAGAATTGCGCCAAAAAATTACACAAGCTTTAGGATACACTCAGGAGATGGCGCAATGAACTTAACAACCAGTCAGATTGATGCAATTCAGGAACTGCTTAATATTGGTGTGGGTCGTGCTGCCAACGTACTCAACGAGATGTTAGATGCTTACATTCATTTGCAAATTCCTTACATTAAAATTAAATTGCCCCAAGAATTGCAACGAGAAATGCAAACCAGTTTCGGCAGGGGACGGGTAGCTGCGGTACGCCAAGATTTTTCAGGATCGTTTTCGGGCATTGCAGAGCTAGTTTTTCCCACAGACAGCGCTTGTATGCTAGCGGCTATCCTGACGGGTGAAGAACTGGGAACGCCAGACTTGGATGCGGTGAGAATTAGTACCTTGAGTGAAGTTGGTAACATCTTAATTAATAGCGTTATCGGTTCTATTGGCAATTTAATCAATCGCAACCTTGAGTACGAACTTCCCTATTATATTGAGGATACAGTGGAGAATTTAATCCACTTCCATAATAAGGTTGCTCCCACTACAGTTTTATTAGCGCAAACTCAATTTACAATTGAAAGATTTCAAATTCGGGGCGATATTATACTGATATTTGAATTAAGTTCTTTTAACTTGTTGATGAGTGCGATCGCAGAAGAAATCTACGCCTACAAATAACTGGTTAGACAGTAATTCAAAAAATAAAATAAATTACTTCAATAAATATACATGGTTTTAACTAACACAACGCGCTCACAGGCTTATATGTCTCCTCTATCGCTCAACTAAATCTATTCTGTTTGAACCGGACAAAACTATCAAAAACGAGAAAAAATGATTTCAAAAATCAGCCATGAACGACATAGAAGAATTAGCTGAAAAATTTAGTGTTCTCGATCGAATCCCTATAGGTATATGCGTACTTCGGGAAGATTTTACAGTGCTGTATTGGAATCGCTGCTTGGAGAATTGGACTAATATCTCCAAGCAAGAAATAGTGGGAACTGATATTATCAAACGTTTTCCTCACTTAAAGGAAACGAAATATGCTTCTCGTCTCAAACAAATCTTTGCTGGGGGGCCACCAACCCTTTTCTCTTCTCAACTCCATAAGCACTTCATACCCGCATACTTACCTAACGGACAGCAGCGAATTCAGCATACTACTGTTACCGCCGAACCTGCACCTCAAGGAGGATACTATGCTTTACTCTCCATCCAAGATGTTACGGAACTCACCCAACGAGTTCAGGACTATCGCATTATGAGAGACCGGGCACTTATAGAAGTGAAAGAGCGGCAGCAGACAGAGAAGGCACTCCAACAAGCAAAAGACCAGTTGCAAGTAGTTTTAGATGCTGTACCGGGATTAGTTTCTTGGATTAGTTCCGATTTGCGATATATGGGTGTAAATCGGCATTTATGTACTGCATTTAATCGTCCTCCAGAAATTTTTATCGGTCAAGAAATTGGTTTTTTGGAAAGCAGTAAGACATTTGCAGAATTTATGAGTTATTTTATGCGTGGTGACGATAAATCTGGTAGTAGAGTGATCGATGCCAACATTAATGGAGCGATCCGAAATTACTTAATTGTTGCCCAAAAGTACCAGCAAGGTGAAGCCGCAGTTGCTGTAGGTATCGATATCACAGATCAGAAAAAGATCGAACAACAACTGAAAGGATCTCTAAAAGAAAAAGAACTGCTTCTTAAGGAAATTCATCATCGAGTCAAGAATAATTTGCAAATAATCTCTAGTTTGTTGAAGTTGCAATCTGAATGTACTAACGATCCAGAAATTGCATCGCTTTTGAGTGACAGCTATAACCGGGTTAGGTCAATGGCACTGATTCATGAAAAACTTTACCAATCTGAAGGTATTGTCCTAATTGATGCTGGTGATTACATTACAAGTCTAGCCAATAATCTAGTACGTTCTTACAGATTGTTGTCCGAATTTATCGATTTGGATATTAAATTTGAGCCAATATTTTTCGATGTAGACACTGCTATTCCTTGCGGCTTAATCATTAATGAATTGGTTTGCAATTCTTTGAAATATGCCTTTACTAATGGGGGACCAGGAAAAATAAGCATAAAAATTGCTTTGATTGAAGGTTGCCGACTTTTATTAGAAGTCCACGATAATGGCATCGGTTTGCCGCCAAATTTCGATCTTGAAGAAAGTAAATCTTTGGGGTTACAGCTAGTTGTCAATTTAACTAATCAATTAGATGGAGATATTGAGGTTAATTCCGAGGCAGGTACGCACTTTAAAATTACATTTCCTTTCAAGCGTCATGATTGCAGACTCCCCAGTCTGGCTTAAGTAAGAAGCTCGTCAAGAGCCCAGAAAATAAAGCTCTATAATCGATAACGCCATGCAATCCAGTGATTTTTATTTAAATTTACCAGACTTAGAGCAGGCTATACATCGTCATCCCATTATCGTAGCTCCCGATACGCAGTTGGTAGATGTGATATCTCTCATGGGACTCTCATATACCAGCCAATATACTATTGGGAGCGATAATTTAAGAGATACTTCTAGAGTAAGGTTAAATATTGCCGCCCCAGCAGTCGGTATGGAAGAACAAATCGATATGCCATCCGGCACGCTGCGCGATCGCCATTATGCTGTAGTAATGGAAGCTTCGCGAGTTTTAGGGATATTCGCCGAGCGAGATATAGTGCAGTTACTGGCATCTGGGAATGGACTGCAAAGCCAAGTCAAAATTGCTGAATTGATTAAGCCGCCGATATCGACCTTGAGTCTGTCAGATGCAGTCAATATTTTTACACCTGTATTATTTTTTCGTCAGAGTCAAATTTACTATTTACCAATTCTAGACGAGAGGAAGCAGCTGTTGGGAATTGTAACTCCCACAAGCATTCTCCAAGCCTTAAAAACCACGAATCTGTTCAAACTCGGTACAGTAGGCGAAGTGATGAACACCAAGCTAATCCGTGCCGATCGAACAGCATCCGTAGAGAAGATTGCCCAACTGATGGCAGAATATCGCGTTAGTTGTGTGGTAATTACAAAAGAGGTAAGGAACGAAGCAAACAATGCTGTTTCCGGTAGCCTTTCATCCATTCCGGTAGGAGTTGTTACTGAGCAACAAATTATACAAGCTTGGTGCGTAGGGATGGATTTAGCCCAGACACCAGCTGCATCGGTAATGAGGAGATTGGGACACGAGCTAAACCCGGAAAACTCTCTGCTTTATGCTTATCAGCAAATGCAGATCGATCGCATGGAAATGCTGTTAGTTCGAGAGCGTCAGAGTGAGAGTTCGGCAGTGCAATTGGGAATAATAACAGAGATGGAATTGTTGAGTTCCCTAGAACCGGTGCAAATCTACAAACGGCTGAAACGTACCCAACAATCGGTTTCCAAGTTGCAAGCGGAAAAAGCCGAACTGCTGCGCCAGCGAAACGCCGAACTGGAAAACGAAGTGGAAGAGCGCACGACCCAACTTCAAAAAGTTCTTGCGACAGTTGAGCGACAAGCTCAACAAGCTACTTTGCTCAATCAAATCGTCCACGCTATGCGAGGAACGCTGGCTTTGGATGAAATTATCCAAATCGCAGCGAATCAACTGCATTCCGCGCTCAATGTCAGCCGTTGCCTAATTTTTCGACCGGATGCCGATCGCGAGTTGGGAATTCGTTATGTTTCCGAGGCTACCTCGGAAGGCAACAGTTTAATGGGTATACACTGCGGTTTTTATCGCCGTTACGACTCCGTGTTAGCGCAAGGAGAACCGCTCGTTCTTCCTCGGATTGATGAGTGCGAACCGCCAGAAATTTTGGAAGCCGTAAAAAGGTGCAACATTCGCGCTCTCATGATTGTGCCGCTGATATATCAGCAGTCGTACTTGGGCGGAATTAGCTTAAATGAATGTAAGGGAGAACGGGAATGGACAGAGGAGGAGGTAGCCTTTGTCAAAGCGATCGCCGATCATTGCGCGATCGCCATCCATCAAGCCGAACTTTACGAGCAACTTCAAACCCAACTGCAAGAACGTCAAAAAGCAGAAACTGCACTGCGAGAAAGTAACGAATTATTCCAGCAGCTAGGGGAAAATCTCCACCAAGGCTTTTTTGTCAGAGACCCCCGACAGAACAAATTACTTTATGGCAGTCCTGCCTTGGACAAAATCTGGGGCGGCTGTATAGATGTATACAATAATCCCACACAATTTTTGGATGCCGTTCATCCAGAAGACCGCGATCGCGTTATCGCTGCGGTGGAATCGCAGATATGCGGACAACCTTACGACCAAGAATATCGGATTATCCGACCGGATGGACAAACCCGCTGGGTTTTGACTCGTGCTTTTCCTCTCAAAAATGAGGGGGGAGAAGTTTATCGCGTCACAGGGATTGTCGAAGACATTACCGATCGCAAGCTCTCAGAAGTAGCTTTGCGAGAACAACAGCAATTTTTGCGAACAGTAATCGATACCAATCCTAATTTAATCTTTGTTACGGATCGGGATGGTAGATATGTATTAGTTAATCAAGCCTGTGCCGAAACTTGGGGCATGACTGTTGATCGAATGGTCGGTAAAAAAATTAGAGAATTTAACAATAATCCAGCTGATGTAGAGCGGTTGACGCATGACGATATGGAGGTAATGACCACCTTAAAGACAAAGTTTATTGCCGAAGAAAGCGTGATAATACCTACAGGAGAATTACGCTGGTTTCAAACAGTCAAAACACCGCTTTTGTCTGAAGATGGTAAAGCTTATAAATTGCTTGGCGTTGCTACCGATATCACCGCTCGCAAGCTGGCAGAAGCAGAAGTGCAACGCTCGCAGCAAATGTTGCAAATGGTGATGGATAATATCCCCCAATTTATATTTTGGAAAGACAGGAATTTAGTTTATTTAGGTTGTAATTATAACTTCGCACGAGCTGCTGGTTTTGATAATCCACAGCAAATTGTGGGTAAAACAGACTACGATTTGCCCTGGAGAGAAGAGGAATCGGATTGGTATCGCGAGTGCGATCGCCGGGTGATGGAAAGCAATGCACCCGAATATAACATCATCGAAACCCAACTGCAAGCAGATGGCAAACTATGTTGGGTGGATACAAACAAAGTTCCGCTCCTGGATGCAAATGGAAATGTAATCGGCATCTTGGGAACTTATGAAGACATTACTGAGCGCAAGCAAGCAGAATCAGCGCTGCGGGAAAATCAAGTAATTTTTGCTGCTATTTTTAACAATAGCTATCAATTTACTTATTTGTTAAAGCTGGATGGCATCTTGTTACAAGCCAACCAAACCGCCCTTGATTTTGTCGGTCTTCAAGCCACTGAAGTAATCGGTCGTCCCTTTTGGGAAACAAAATGGTGGACAATTTCCAAAGCCACCCAGAAAAAACTCAGAAGGGCGATCCGCACCGCTGCCAAAGGCCACTTTCTTCGTTATGAACTGGAAATGCTCGGTGCTGGGGAGCAAGTAATCACAACAGACTTTTCCCTCAAGCCTATTTTTAATGAAAAAGGAGAAGCCATCCAGCTAATTGCAGAAGCCAGAGACATTAGCGCTCGCAAACGTGCCCAAGCAGAACTGCAAAAACTCAACGAAGAATTAGAAACCAAAGTGCAAAAACGCACCCAAGAACTACTGTGGAGTCTTCAACAAGTAACCGTCGAAATTTCCGAACGCCAACAAGCAGAAGCACAATTACAGCAGAGTCAGGCACACTTACAGGCAATTTTAGATAACTCTCCGGCGGTCATTTATGCACACGACATTCAAAATAGATACTTATTGCTTAACCATCAGTGTGAAAACTTGTTTAATTTGAAGAGAGAAGAAATTGTTGGCCAAAGTATTTACGATTATTGGCCTTGCGAGATTGCCGATACGTTTGCAGCAAGCAATCGCCAGGTAATAGAAGAAGGAAACGCCGTAAAAGTTGAAGAAGTTGTTCCTCATGAAGACGGGTTGCATACCTACATTACTGTTAAGTTTCCCTTAAAAGATAGTCATGGAGTAATTTATGCTGTTTGCGGCATTTCTATGGATATTACCGAGCGCAAACGGACAGAAGAAGCGCTTAAAGACAGTGAAGAGAAATTCCAAAAATTGGCAGCCAATGTGCCGGGGATGCTTTATCAGTACGTCCTTCGTACTGACGGTTCTCAAGCATTGCTTTATGCGAGTCCGCGTTGTCGCGAAATCTGGGAACTAGAACCAGAAGAAATGCAAGCGGATTTCCAGAAAAGCGTTGAGATGATTCATCCTGATGATGTGCAGTCTTTATACCATTCAACTGTTATTTCGGCTGAAAGTTTGCAACAGATCGGAAGAG
>NZ_JACJUP010000460.1:0-4890 GCF_014748295.1 Planktothrix sp. FACHB-1355
GAAGCAAAAACGCCATTATCCGTGAGTAAGGCGTCTTGACGATATCCGCGCACGCTTTCAAAACCACCCAAACCAAACTGCTCTAATGGTAAAAGAGCGCGATCGGCTAACTGCATATCTGCACGCAGCAACAGCAAAGGGGAATTAGTCGTATCTCTTCCTCGTCCTCCCAGCAGACGCAACCATTGCGCCTGTCCCCGCCAACCGACAAATCGGCTATCTGGATAGCTTTCGTTAATCGAGGCGTCAAAAGCACCTATGCCAAAATTGAACTGCGATCGAGCGGCGAATACAGATTGACTGCTTCGCTGCGTCCATTCTTGGAAAACCCGGATCGCCGAAATGCGCGTGCGCCCCTCGTCATCCGCACCGGGAGAAAGCTGGAAAGGCTCATCTAAAAGGAAAGTCTTGCTTTCTCGCCGAGAAGCGGTCACACCCACGGCGAATTCTTGAGTAGGAGTTTGAATAATTGGTTGGCGGTATGTCAGTTCGTAGTCGCGGGAAGCCGCCTCAATATCAACTTGGTCGAAAGGTTCTTCGATGATACTGCTTTTTGTGTAACCAAAGCTGAAACGGAGGGTGCCGTTACGGGCGTTGATGGGATAAGTATAGCTGGCATCGAATTCGTGACTGCCGGTAGTATTGGCATAGGACAAGGCCAAAGCATCTCCCTGTCCCAGCAAGTTAGCTTCGGTAAACGCCACTCCTCGCCGTAAAGTACCCACGCTAGGCGAACGACCGTTATCGAAAGTGATCTGAAGGTCTTCGGTTGGGGCTGGTCGTACTGTCACTTCCAGTACACTAGATCCGGGACGCGATCCCGCTGAAAGTTCTGCGGAAATATTTCTGATTAAGGGATTGAGTTGCAGCAGTTGCAGAGATTGCAGCAGGCGGTTGACATTCAGCGGCTTATCTGCACCCAAGGCAACCCGCGATCGCACATAGTTAGCATTCAACCGCCCAGTACCGGTAACTCGGATTTCTTCCACAACACCTTCCACCACCTGAATCTTGACAACGCCGCCGTTGAGTGCTTGGGGTGGAATAAAAGCACCAGATGTGATGTATCCCTTGCTGACGTACAGTTGCGTTACCGCAGAACGCGCTTGCAGCAGCTGGGCAAAGGAAACATCGCCCAGAAATGGTTTAGTAACTTCAGCTAATTCTCGATCGCTCAAGGCTGTATTGCCCTCGAACTCGAACCGTTCCACTTTGATGGTACTGGGAAGGTCACTGGGGGCAGGTTCTGTAGGTGCCGTATTTGAGGGAGTTGATGGTTGCAGCAGTTCGGAAGGTGGTGGTAGCGGTGCGGGCGTTGGTAGTGGCGGTAAAGGCGGCGGTGTTGGCGGAGTGGGAAGCACCGGATTCGGTACTTGGCTGGGATTTGGTGTCAGAGTCTGTGCTTTCAGCCCTTCAGCGTACAAACTGCCGATTAAGGCTACCAGACTTAAGGCGAGATAGGATGCAGCGTTAGAAGGTAAAAGCGTTCCCAAGGTTTGCCCGGTTACGGCGGCAAAAGGCAAAAGAGAAAGATTTTGTTTTTCTTTTGTCTTGTTAGTTTCCTTAAGTTTTAAGTTTTTAGTGTGGTTTTTGGGGTGCATTGCAAAAAGCTGGTATTACTTCTGGACTATAAATGTAACGGTAGGCACCTTCAACAGGGAATTTTAATTCTTCCTTGGAGTTTATCATCATTGACTTTCTACCATTAAAGCCAGAAATAAAGCTTTACTGCCAGTAGGATCGGGAATATGCAATAAGATACGTAAAAATTTTCGCTCGTTGCTATTTTCTGTGTCGATCGCCCTTTTATTGCCTTGAGGGTTGAGTGTATAATTTATTCCCACACTCGCAAAAGCGAACGGTTGCGCTGTAGCAGGCGTAGCTGACTGCTAATCGGAAAATCGAAACACACCCAGCAATCTCGCAGCGTTCCACAACTTGCCCGCTCAAAAATACAGAATAATTTGCAGTCAGCTTAGCACAAGTAATTTTTTACAACCCTCGCGGGTTTCTAGGCAATATGGGCAAGTTTGATGGCCCCAGCGGTGGCGTTTGGGGTACGGGAATAGGCCGATCGAGCAGCGGTGAAGTTCTGCGGGGCGCTACACTGGAAGGGTAAAAATCCTGTGGGCGATCGCTCCCATCAATGCAGGTTCTCATCACTTGCGACACAGAAATATCCACTTCCCTATGCAATCCCACCACGCAATCAGCAAAGCGCACCGGTAACAAACTGCGGCGGCAATTATCCAAAACGTCTGGAGCCGATGCGTTTTGAGTGCGGTTGCTGATATTTACCACGCAGGTTGCCAGGTCGCGGGGTCGTCGCACCGTCACGCAAGTGGAAAGGGCATCCACCGCCGCAATGTTCGTTTGCTGATTTATCCCCATAACGCATCTGGTTAAATCTTCCGGATACAGCGATGCTGCACAGGCGTCTGCCGCTACCGCTGCGGGTATATCCGCACGCACCATCTCGTAGGCACATCTTCGGAACTCGTTCCGCGTCACTGCTCCAGCCGGATTGCTGGGTATAGCGTAAGGCAATAAACACAGTGTCGCCAAGGGTGTAGCCCAACAGCGAATTAAACGAGACAATTTATTGGAAAAACTCTTTCCCATCATGGTTAAAGTTAGATAAACCTCTGCCAATATAAACTACCCTACCCCGCCTGACGGCTGGGGGTAGGGTTTTCAGTAGCCCTAAGCACAACGTCCTGCAATGAACAAAACAATAGCAGATTCGATCTATCTTGTTGATATTTGCACTAAAAGTTTGCGATACTGGAAAGTCTGGCTATTATATTGAGGATCTAGAGAGGAAGCGAGATGTCGCGATACAGAGGCCCACGCCTCAGAGTTGTTCGTCGCTTGGGAGACTTACCCGGCTTAACTCGGAAGTCGCCAAGACGTGCTTATCCACCCGGTCAGCACGGTCAGAACCGCAAGAAGCGTTCTGAATATGCTATTCGTTTAGAAGAAAAGCAAAAGCTTCGCTTTAACTATGGTTTAACCGAAACCCAGCTGCTGCGCTACGTCCGCAGAGCCCGTCGCGTTACCGGTTCCACCGGACAGGTGCTGTTGCAGTTGCTGGAAATGCGCCTGGATAATACGGTGTTCCGTATGGGTATGGCTCCCACCATCCCAGCAGCCCGCCAGCTGGTAAATCACGGTCACATCACAGTGAACGGTCGCGTAGTCAACATTCCCAGCTACAGTTGCAGACCCGGAGAAACGATCGGTGTCAGAGACAGGGAAAAATCCCGCAAGCTGGTGGAAGCTAACCTGCAATACCCCGGTTTGGCAAACCTACCCAGCCATTTGGAGTTTGATAAAAACAAGCTTGTTGGCAAAGTTAACGGTCTGGTCGAACGCGAATGGGTGGCGCTACAAATCAACGAGCTGCTGGTGGTTGAATACTACTCGCGGCAAGCCTAAGGATTTTCGATTTCGGATTTTGGATTTTAAATTCAATCCAAAATCCAAAATCCAAAATCTAAAATTCTTTCAGCCGCCAATTTGCGACATGGTGCGGGAATAAGCACCAGTCGTTCCCGAATAGCGCTGTTTGAAGTTAATCTCTGGTTTAATCGCCAGTAGCTGAAAAACTCGATCGCGTAATTCATCCGTGCTAACACCAGCGCGGAGTGCGCTCTTTAGGTCAATTTGTCCGCTTTCGTTTAACAAACACGGACGCAACCAACCATCTGCCGAAAGGCGCATCCGATTACAGCGATCGCAAAAACATTCTGACATCTGGCTGATAAATCCCAACGTCCCCTTCGCTCCCGGTATCTGGAACACATCGGCAGGGCCATTACCGCGAACTTGCCCTTCTGTCAAGCCCCAGCGAGCGCGGATGCGCTGTCGTAACTCTTCGGAAGACACCCAACCGCGATTACCGAATAGTTCGCCATTGCCAATCGGCATAAATTCAATAAAACGAACGTGCCATTCTCGATCGAAGGTGAGAGCTGCTAAATCGAGAACTTCGCGATCGTTCACATCCGGAATTATAACTACGTTCAATTTGAGGGGATCGAACCCTACCCGATACGCAGCTTGAATGCCCTCCCAAACCTCCTGCCAGCGCGATCGACCGCGATTGCCGACGATTTTATCAAAAGTATCCGGGTTGAGGGAATCCAGACTGATATTAATGCGTCGCAAACCGGCATCGTACAAATCTTGCGCCATTCCAGCGAGTAAAAACCCGTTGGTAGTCATCGAGATATCTTGAGTTTCGGGAAAAGATGCGATCGCCCTTACCAACTCTACAACGTTCTGACGCAGCAAAGGCTCTCCTCCTGTCAGGCGAAATCGCGTAAATCCCACAGGTACAAACACTTCCTCAATCAGGGTGAGCAGTTCTTCGTCGGTCAACAGGTGTTGCTGCAAGATGTAGTTTAGCTCTGCCCCTTCCGGCATACAATACTGACACCGGAAATTGCAGCGATCGATTAAGCTAATCCGGAGGTAATCAACTTGGTTCATGTTTTGATTTTGCTCAGTTTGCTGTACCTAAAGAAGCCTCGCCCCAACGCGGGTTTTCTGATGTAGCCAGAAAAAAAGGGATTTGCGTATATTTTCAGGCTTAATGACTATGGTAGAACTGTTATGAAAGATAAGGGTGTTGTGTGCGATCGCCTTTCCCGATTGCTCATAAAACTTATGCAAAATTTGAAATAATATCCTGTCCGGTAGCATCGGTAGTACCTGAATCATGTTGAGGATGGTCTGCACTGAATCGTTGGTTAAATTTTCATATACTTCTCGATCGGGTTATACTTAATAAAATAAACAAATTTAAGCAGATGTTGTCGTGTACGCACTCAAAAGAGAATTAAAACTAAATAATCGAGAAACCTCTCTCATGCGCGGCGGGGCTGG
>NZ_JACJUP010000461.1:0-4884 GCF_014748295.1 Planktothrix sp. FACHB-1355
TAAATTTTTGCACGATCGAGTGCAGCAAGCAGCTTATTCTCTAATTCCAGAGGCAGAAAAGAAAACCACTCATTATCAAATTGGTCAACTGCTACTAAAGAGCATATCTGAGAGCGAAAAAGAAGAACGAATTTTTGAAATCGTTAATCAAATTAATGTGGCTGTGGAACTAATTAAGCAGCCAACAGATAGAGAAAAATTAGCCAAATTAAATTTAATCGCTGGCTGCAAAGCCAAAAATTCTACTGCTTATAGCGCGGCAGTCAAATACTTTACAATTGGGCGTAATTTATTGGCAAGCGATCGCTGGGAAAGTCAGTATAACTTGACACTGGCATTGTATGTAGAAGCAATGGAAGCAGCTTATCTAAACACAGATATAGATGACGTAGAAATCCTAGCAGAAATTTTACTTCAATATGCAAAAACAGCATTAGATACAATTAAAGTTTATGCTGTGAGAATTATGCTTTACACTTCCCAAGGTCAGCTACTCAAAGCTATTAACATTGGATTGACTATCTTAAAGAAACTTGCAATTGATTTACCTGAATCGCCAACTTTAGAAGATATTGCTCGTGCAAGTCAAGAAACGCAAACTCTTATGGGTAACAGAAAACCTGCGGATTTGCTCAATTTGCCAGAGATGAAAGACCCACAAATGCTAGCAGTTATGCAAATTCTTAATGAAATATCTGTCCCTGTGTATTTGGCTAAACCAAATCTCCATTCTTTTATCGTTATGACCCAGATAAATCTATCAATTATTCATGGAAATTCACCTATTTCTCCGTTATGCTACTCCAGCTATGGATTATTTCTTTGCGCTATTGCTGGCGATATTGAACGCGGTTATGAATTTGGTCAATTATCTTTAGATTTATTATCTAAATTGAAAAATAAAGAGATTGAATCCAGACTATTTTTTAGTACATCTTATTTTATAATTCATTGGAAGCAGCACATCAAAGAAGCCTTGAAAATAGTAGAAAATGCTTATGCTAGTGGTTGGGAAAATGGCAGTTTAATGGAATTAGGTTATGCTGCTTATGGTTATGTATTTTACATTTATTACATGGGATATGAATTATCCAAACTAGAACAAAAAATTACTGATTATCAAAAAATTTTAGAGCAATTTAATCTGCAAACGCAGCTAAGCTATACTGATATTTATCTACAAGTAGTTCTTAACTTACTGGGTCAAACATCCAGCCCAGTGGTGTTATTTAAAGGAACTTATAAGGAACAAGAGCTGCTAGCAAAATATCAGGAAATAAAAGACAAAACATGGCTATGGAACTTCTTTTGTAATAAATTAATTTTATGTTACTTGTTTGCCGAATTTGAACTAGCATTTGAATATATCGAATCTGCCCAAAGTTATTTGGATGGTGGCAAAGGAACATTTAGCGTTCCGGTGTTTTATTTTTATACTGCTCTAACTTGGTTGGCTGTATTTCCTAAACTTTCCCAATCGGAGCAAGAAGAGATTCTACAACAAGTGGCTGCCAATCAGAATAGTATGAAAGTATGGACAAGCCATAATCCGAAGAATCATCTGCATAAATATTATTTAGTCGAAGCAGAGCGAAATCGAGTTATAGGTCAATATTTAGAAGCAATCAATAATTATGAATTGGCGATTTCTTTGGCTCAAGAAAATGGCTATATTCAAGAAGAAGCACTTGCTAATGAACTTGCTGCTCGGTTTTATCTCGATCGGGGTAAAGAAAAATTTGCCCAATTATATATGCAAGAAGCCTACTACTGCTATGCCCGTTGGGGAGCAAAAGCGAAAGTAGCAGACTTAGAAAAACGCTATCCCCAATTACTCGCCCCCATATTACAGCAAAACCGTTCGGTTGTTTCCACTCACGAAACTATTGTTCCTTTGGGAACTGTGACATCTATTAGTGCCGCTACATCCAGCAGCACCAGTATCTCAGATACCCTGGATTTAAAAGCAATTCTCAAAGCCTCTCAAACGATCTCTGGGGAAATCGAACTGTCCAAACTACTGTCATCGTTACTTTCTATTGTCATCGAAAATGCTGGGGCTGATAAATGCGTATTAATGCTGTGGCAAGACGATCGTTTACTAATTCAAGGCGCAATTACCCAAGAAACAAAACCCATTGTATTGCAAAGTCTTGCCATTGAATCCAGCCAAGACATTCCCCATAAGCTCATTTACAAGGTCAAACACAACCAACAAACTGTGGTACTGCTGGATGCAACCGCAGATAATACCTTTGCCAATGACCCCTATATTATCCGTCAGCATCCTCAAAGTATCTTGTGCAGCCCAATTTTGCATCAAGGTAAATTACTGGGGATTTTATATCTAGAAAATAGTTTAGCCAAGGCTGCGTTTACCAGCGAGCGCGTGGAAATCCTGAATCTACTTTGCACTCAAGCTGCTATCTCATTAGAAAATGCCCGACTTTACCAACAAGCTCAACAAGCACTGCAAGATTTACAACAAGCCCAATTGCAAATTGTTCAAAGCGAAAAAATGTCAGCACTGGGTAATCTAGTGGCAGGAGTAGCACATGAAATCAACAATCCGGTTGGGTTTATTTCTGGCAATGTTAAAGAAGCACTCACGGCGGTTAAAGACCTGACTGAATTCCTCCAACTCTATCAAGAAAAATTTCCCAATCCTGGTGAAGAAATTACTAAAAAAGCTGAAGAATTAGAGATTGAATATTTGCTAGAAGATTTACCGAAAATGCTGTTTTCGATGCAGGTAGGTTGCGAGCGCATCAAAGGAATTAGTACCAGTTTAAGAACTTTCTCCCGTGCCGATCGAGAATATAAAGTGCCGTTTAATCTTCACGAAGGGATTGACAGCACGCTCTTAATTCTCAAACATCGCCTGAAAGCGAACGAACAGCGTCCGGCGATTGAAGTGGTGACTAACTACGGTAATTTACCTCAAATTGATTGTTTTCCCGGACAGCTTAATCAGGTATTTATGAATATTCTCGCTAATGCGATCGATGCGTTAGAGGAATCAAATCTGGGACGAAATTTCGCAGAAATTAAGGCAAAACCCAATCAAATTACCATTCAAACATCCTTAGTAGATAACCTGGTGGAAATTCGGATTGCCGATAATGGTAAAGGTATGACGGAGGCAATCAAAGCCAAAATATTTGGCCATTTATTTACTACCAAAGCTGTGGGGAAAGGGACGGGATTGGGATTGGCGATCTCCAAGTCGATTGTTGTCGAAAAACATGGCGGTTCCATACAAGTCAATTCTATACTGGGATCGGGTACGGAATTTATCATCACCTTACCCATTCAGGGACGATAAACCAGTTATAGCGCTACGCGCAGGGAAAAGGGAACGGATTGCATTGCCATATAAAGGTATGAGCCATTCCCGATCGCTTGAAGAAAGTAAACATACCAGCGCGTATCGCTATAAATGTTTTTCGTTGATATTTGTACTCATTTAGCAAACTCGTCATTAATTTTTTGCCAAAGATCGTTATGAATAAATCCTTCACAAACCATCAAATTCTCAACTATCAAATTATTGAAAATATTTATTCAGGAAGTCGTACCTTAGTGTATAGAGCTATCCGTACTTCAGATCGATTACCTGTGGCGATCAAACTACTAAAAAATCTTTATCCCAATTTCAACGAATTGGTACAATTTCGCAATCAATATACTATTACTAAAAATCTGCAATATTCCTCGATTGTCAAAACATATAGCTTAGAACCGTATCAAAATGGCTATGCTTTGGTTATGGAAGATTTTGGGGGAATTTCTTTAAAAAATTACGTCCAAAAAGTCAATTTCCAATCTCTAAAAGAGTTTTTAGATATAGCGATCGCCATTTGCAATGCTTTAGAAGTATTGTATCGCCAGAGAGTAATCCATAAAGATATCAAACCCAGCAATATTTTGATTAATCCCCAAACCAAAGAAGTTAAATTAATCGACTTTAGTATTGCTTCACTGCTACCCAGAGAAACCCAAACTATATTAAATCCCAATCATTTGGAAGGAACATTAGCTTATATTTCTCCGGAACAAACTGGCAGAATGAATCGAGGCATTGATTACCGGACTGATTTTTACTCTTTGGGCGTAACTTTCTACGAATTGCTGGCGGGAGAATTACCATTTTTAGCCAACGATCCAATGGAGTTGGTGCATTGTCATATTGCCAAACTGCCAAAATTAGTGCATGAAATCAATCCAGAAATTCCTGTCGTCCTATCAGAAATAGTAGCCAAATTGATGGCAAAAAATGCGGAAAACCGCTATCAAAGCGCATTAGGATTGAAATGGGATCTAGAACGATGCTGGCAACAATTGCAGGCAAAAGGTAAAATTGAAATCTTCCCGATCGCTCAACGGGATTTGTGCGATCGCTTCATCATCCCCGATAAACTCTATGGCAGAGAAACCGAAGTAGAAATCCTCCTCCAAGCATTCGATCGAGTCAGCCAAGGCGCAACAGAAATGATGCTGGTGGCTGGGTTTTCTGGGATTGGAAAAACTGCTGTTGTCAACGAGGTGCATAAACCAATTGTCAGACAGCGAGGATATTTTATCAAAGGCAAATTTGACCAATTTCAGCGCAATATTCCCTTTAGTGCTTTTGTACAAGCTTTTCGAGATTTAATGGGACAATTATTAAGCGAAAGCGATGCCCAAATTCAACAATGGAAACAACAGATTTTAGAAGTTTTGGGAGAAAACGGACAGGTAATTATTGAAGTAATTCCTGAATTAGAAAGCATTATTGGCCCACAACCCGCAGTAGTAGAATTATCAGGAACGGCGGCGCAAAATAGATTTAACTTATTATTTCAAAAATTTACCCAAGTCTTTACCAGAGTAGAACATCCCTTA
>NZ_JACJUP010000462.1:0-4880 GCF_014748295.1 Planktothrix sp. FACHB-1355
TATTCGATCGCACCACACTAGAAACCCGGTTTCTTGAAGAAACCGGGTTTCTGGGGTTTCTGGGGGTTTCTGGGATAGGCGTACTCGATCGCACTGCCAGCCCTGTAAAATCTTTAAGGTGGGAAGAATCGAGCCGCACCCCCTCATCCCAAAAACTGAGGCATGACACTAAAGGCAGTACTGTTTGATTTTAACGGCGTCATCATTAACGATGAGGCGATTCACGAAAAGCTGATTGGCCAGATTTTGATTGATGAAAATTTGCGGCCAAAACCGGGGGAATATCGGGAAATTTGTCTGGGGAGGAGCGATCGCGCTTGTCTTTCTGATATACTTTCTCGTCGGGGTCGCGTTGTCACCGAAAACTACTTAACCCAGCTGCTCACCCGCAAAGCCGAAGCTTACCGGCAAGAATTGGAGAAACTGGAAAAATTACCCATCTATCCAGGACTGGAAGACTTGATTTACAAGCTCCGGGTCGCCAAAATAAAAATGGCAGTAGTCAGCGGTGCCCTGCGTGCGGAAGTAGAACTGGTACTAAATCGAGCTAACCTAGCCCAAAACTTCGAGTTAATCGTCGCCGGAGATGACCTCACAGCCAGCAAACCAGAACCAGATAGCTATCTGCTAGCAGTAGAGCGATTGAATCAGAAATTTCCCGATTTTAACCTGAAACCCTCCGAATGTCTGGCAATTGAAGATACCTTTGCCGGAATAACAGCCGCCAAAAGTGCTGGCATACAGGTAGTTGGCGTCGCGAACACGTACCCATTTCATATGCTCCAGCGACAAGCGAACTGGACAGTAGATTTCCTTACACACCTGGAACTAGAGCGAGTGCAAGAATTATTTTCTCGAAAAGCACCCCAAACAACCGCCAGCTAGTGTTATAATTAAGGATGGCATTTCGTCGATGCGAGATGAAATCCTCAATACGGGGAATTAGCTCAGTTGGTAGAGCGCTGCGATCGCACCGCAGAGGCCAGGGATTCGAGTTCCCTATTCTCCATAGGTTTCGGGAAGCTAATTAACCGCAAGTCTACTAAAAATCTACTATCAGGTAATTAAATGCCGATCCTATATAAATATCTTTGTTTCTGGTGATGTCCTAGCAAAGTTAGACAATAGTAATAATTGGAGAAAGCGAACTCATATACGTTTAAAATGGACAACTGTCTAAGTTTGCCTATGTACCTATTTACTATGTACCTATTTAGTAGTACTATTGTACTATATAGCAGTAAATCAGCAAAATGAAAGGAGAGTTGCTCAAACGGCTATTTAGAGCGATCGCTAGTGAAGATAAAACGGCGATCCAAAGTATGCTATCTGTAGTCGTCGAGGAAGAACGTAAAAAAGGGCATACCCTCCTGGCTGAACAACTCGAAAATATTACCCACAAAAGCAGTCGTAAATTGCCCCGCACTCCTCCAGAGATGTCAGCACTTTCACCTGATACCTCTGGAAATGTAATTTCTTCTGCACCTTATAGTGGCACTCGTTCAAAGACACCTGATACTCACTCCCTAACCTTGCTGTCGAGCAAGCAACGTTTTAACCATCCCTTCATTGTTACTATTCCTAGAGAGCGTTTACGACACCACATGATTCTTTCAGATGTTGTGGAAGAGCGTTTTCGCCGGATCGAAAGAGAATATGCCGCTCGCGATCGATTAGCTCATCACGGTTTACGCTACCGCCAAAAAATCCTACTCTACGGTACTCCTGGGTGCGGTAAAACGATGGGGGCTGAACGTTTAGCTTGGAATACAGGGCTTAGTCTTGTCAAAGTACGCTTTGATGCAATGGTTTCTTCCTTTTTAGGGGAAACAGCAACCAATTTGCGCGAAGTCTTTGAAACAGCCTCTCAAACTCCGTGTTTAATATTTATTGATGAATGTGATGCGATCGCTAAATCACGGGAAGACGTTCAGGAAGTTGGCGAAATTAAGCGTGTTGTTAATACTTTTTTACAACTACTTGATGAATACGAAGCCTCAAATGGATTACTTGTTGCAGCCACAAATCTGACTAAATTTCTGGATGAAGCCGTTTGGCGACGATTTGATGATGTCATCGAAGTGCCAAAGCCTACATCCGTAGAAATAGAAGCTATATTAAAACAGACACTTTCCTCAGTTGAGGTTGGCGTAATTAACTGGGAAACGATTGTGCAAAAACTGGATAAACTTTCAGCTGCACAGATTGTTCGAGTTGCTCAAGATGCTGCCAAACGCGCCATCCTCGATCGAGAAGAACTTGTCATCCAAGACCACTTAGAGGCATCTATTCGAGACGTTTTAGCTTCCCATGTCTGAGCAATTGAATCAATTTCCTCATTTACCCCTACGTTTAACCAATCAAGGAACTGCTGCTCTACCTCCAGGAGGTGGGGGTAAAATCTCTGCAACTACTCTGGCTAATCGAGCCAATGCAGGTGGACATGGTAGCAAGCTAAATTCTTCTATATCATCTATTGTCTCAAGTTGGGAGGAGGAACGCGAAAAGCGCAAGAAAGAAGGTAAACCTGAGCTTCCAGATTCAATTTCATTCATTTTGCAAGTAGATCCTAATTTATTTGACGCAGATGCGCTGAAAAGTTTTGGGATTGAGGTTGTTGCCGATCTAGAGGAAGGTTACATTATTGGAGCATCGGCAGATATAGGACTTTCGGAGCTCAGAAAAAAGATTCAGCAATTCATTGAGTCCCAGTGGGGTGGTGGCAAAGTTCCAGAAATATGGGAAATTCTGGAAGGGACTAGGCGACCGGAGTATATCCTTTCACCTAGTCTTCAATCCCAGTGGGATAAAATTTCAGATCATCAAGAATACATTGTCGATGTAGGCATTTCTTGTATCAATATTAAAGAACAATATTCTAGGTGTCCTAAGCGGGAAAGCTTTAAAAACGATGCAGAGTTTCAGAAAAGAATTAATAACTGGCTGGATAAACATAACCTCACATACGAAGAGTGGGATGATCTGTATTCAGAGCGAGAAGCCAAATTTATTAAATTTATTCAAGAGCCGCTATATCGGGGAGAAATTTTGCGGTCGGTTCAAAGTGACGAAGTTGGTATTTCACGTTTACCCGATAGCTTTTCTTGTCGAATTCGCATACTTGGTAAAGGTTTAAAGGATCTTGTTCTCAACTTTCCATATATTTTTGATGTCAGCGAAGCCGATGAATTTATTGCTCCATCCGTTACACCAAATAGCTCTGAATCCGATCAAGAACAGTTTCAATTAGAAGCACCTGAGCCAAATGCACCCAAAGTTTGTATCATCGACAGCGGTATTCAAGAAATTCACCCTAAACTGAGAGTTGCGATTGACTGTAATCTCTCCACATCTTGGGTGCCTGGTGAAACGAATATGACTGCTGATTATTGTAGAGGTGGTGGGCATGGTACTAGAGTTGCAGGAGCAGTTCTATACCCACGAGGCATTCCTCAAACAGGTCGTCAGCAGGCAGTGTGTTGGCTTCAAAATGCCAGAATTCTCGATGCGCGAAACGAACTACCTAAACGGCTTTTTCCGCCTGACGTTTTAGAAGAAATTGTAAATATTTATTACTGCCAAACTAGAACGCGAATTTATAACCACTCAATAGCTGGAATTTCACCATGTCGCACCCAATCAATGACTTCTTGGGCAGCAGCTATTGATAAACTAAGTTGGGAAAACGATGTTCTTTTCATTGTGGCTGCTGGTAATATTGAGGCTCGCGCAAACTATGTCACACGCCCTTCAATTTCTGCTCATATACAAGCTGGTCGTAAGTATCCACAATATCTGCTGCAACCCTCTGCACGGGTCGCTAATCCAGCACAAAGTTTTCAAGCACTAACTGTTGGTTCTGTTGCTCATAAAACTTACAATAATCCACCTCTAAGGTCGATAGCAGAAGAGAATCATCCTTCTTCTTTCTCCTGTTCTGGCCCTGGCATCTGGGATACTATCAAACCAGAAGTAGTTGAATATGGTGGCGACTACGCGATTGACTCGCCAACTTCACTAAATTTCACGACACCAGAGTCAGTTTGCCCAGAATTGATTCGTTCAACCCGTGACGGTGGTAAAGCTGTTAGTGCAGATGCTGTAGGAACATCATTTGCTGCTCCTAAAGTCACACATATTGCTGCTGCATTAGCAGCAGCATTTCCACAAGAAAGCACCCTCCTTTACCGCGCACTCGTTGTTCAATCAGCGCGTTTACCAGAGTGGACAAATAATTTGGATGCTAAAGAACTTTATTATGCAATTAGGACTATGGGTTATGGTATTCCAGACATCAATCGCGCTCTCGGCAATTCCCCTAACCGTATAACGTTGACAACTAGAGGATTAGAACGCATTAAAGCTAGACAAGCTAAGGTTTACCAAGTAAAAGTTCCAGAAAATTTCTTACCTCAAGGGGAAGGGTTTGACATTCTGATTGAAATCACTCTTTCTTATGTCGCTGAACCTCGTCGTACTCGACGTAATCACAGGAAATATTTATCAACTTGGTTAGATTGGACTTGTAGCAAATGCGGAGAAGATCCCGATCGTTTCCTCGATAGAGTTCTCAGCGAGTATGATGCGCCAGAAGAGGCTGAAAAAGGTGACAAACTATTCCGATGGACGCTAGGGAAAAGGCAGTTTAAACCGACCAACGGACAAACAAGCCCAAAAGGAATTGATGGCATAGTAAAGGAACTGTCCCGAAGTAAAGGAACTATTCAAAAAGATTGGGCGACTGTAAAATCCTATGAGCTACGGGAAGGCTTTTGTATTTCTGTAGTTGGACACGCAGGCTGGAACCAAGATACTAATGCTGAAGTACCTTTTGCGCTGGTTGTTAGCTTTGAAGCTGTCAATTCAAGTATCGACGTATA
>NZ_JACJUP010000463.1:0-4868 GCF_014748295.1 Planktothrix sp. FACHB-1355
TGTTTAATGTAGTGGGGCTGCGGCAGTGATAGTTTAAGGATCGATCGCTTTTTACAACTTCCTGTATGCGAGTTAGAATGGTGTAATAGTCAGAATTTTCAAGCTGATTTGCGCGGCATTTCCAGTTCTTTAACGACGCTGGGTGCTGCTATTGCCGTAAGCTGTCCCATCGCCTACCCCATCCACAAGGTAAACTGTAAATATATTTAAGTAACTTCAGCCAAGAGAAAATCCCGTGAATACTCTATATCAACAAGCTTTAAACTTACACCACCAACAACAATTCGCCGCCGCCGAGTCAAAATATCGAGAATATTTAACCGCTCACAGCAATAACGCCGAAGCTTGGCTGAACTTAGGCATACTTTATTATCAAATCGAAAGTTATGCTGATGCACAAGCAGCTATTGCAAAATCTCTGGAGATTGATGCAGTAAATGCAATGGGATGTTATGTGATGGGTTGTTGTTTGGAAAGAATGAATAATATTAATGAAGCAATATCAGCTTATCAAGATGCGATCGCACTCGATCCCACCTTACTCGATGCTTATAACAACTTAGGCAATCTCCTCGCACAAATAAGCGAAATCAACGAAGCTGAAGCAGTTTACCGTCAGGCAATTTCTGCCAATCCCGAACACTTCGGTAGTTACATCAATTTGGGAAATCTTTTAATGAGACAGAACCAGATCGAGCAAGCGATCCAAGTATATCAAACAGCCCTAAAGTTCAATCCGGATAATCCAGATCTATTGAATAACCTGGAAGTTGCCTTAAATATCGAAAAAAGTCCCGCTTATATTCTAGAATCTGCTCATAGACTATACAAACAGGGAAGATATGAAACTGCCATAGACAAATATCAGCAATTTCTCCAAACTCGCACTAGAGACGCAAAAGCTTATTTTTACCTCAGCGAATGTTTGAAAAATCTCAATCGAGCAGAAGAAGTTATCCGCACATTGCAAGAAGGTATCCGCCTTTATCCTACAGCAGGTCAACTGCATTTTGCGCTCATAACCTTCTTACAAACAAGAGGAAAGACAAAAGAAGCGATCGCCAGCGCTGAATCTGCATCGCGCCTTTTGCCTAACGATTATGCTTTCCAGATTCTCGATAAATTAATGATCCCTCTTGTCTACAATAGTGAAGATGAAATAAAATTTTATCGTCAGCGCTACGAACAAGGGCTGCAAGATTTAATTGAAAAAACATCTCTTGCAACAGTTGAAGATAAAAAAAATGGTCTGGCAGGTTTAGTTTGCGTCACCACTTTTTATTTAGGACATCAAGGGCTGAATGTTGTAGATTTGCAGCGTCAGTGGGGAAGTTTAATACATCAAATTATGGCGGCTAACTACCCGAATTGGGTTCAGGCATTGCCAATGCCCCCATTGAAAATTAATAATAAAATTCGCATTGGGTATATTTCAAATTATCTCCACTCTTATAGCGGCACATTATGGCTAGTTGGCTGGTTGCGTTACTGCAATAGACAGAATTTCGAGGTTTACTGTTACTACACAGGTAACGACCCAGATTATATCACAAAACAGTTCCAGAATTACAGCGATGTTTTTCATCATATACCGGAGGATCTAGAAGCAGTTTGTCAGCAAATACTAGCGGATAAACTGCACATTCTTGTATTTCCAGAAATTGGGATGGACTCGCAAACAGTCAAAATAGCTGGCTTACGTCTTGCGCCAGTGCAATGCACCGCTTGGGGACATCCGGTTACTTCTGGTATTCCAACTATTGATTACTTTTTATCCAGCGAGTTGATGGAACCAGAAAATGGCGAATCACATTATTCTGAAAGACTAATTCGTTTACCAAATATTGGTGTTGCTTACCCAAAACCAGAAGATATTCCCGCGCTAACAAAGACTCGATCGGATTTGGGATTGCCGGATGATGCAGTTCTATATTTATGCTGCCAAGCTCCTTTTAAATATTTGCCGCAACACGATTATATTTTCGCTGAAATTGCGCGAGAAGTACCTGAAGCTAAGTTTGTTTTTCTGCGGGGTGGATTACTCAAAAAAAGGCTCGATCGCGCCTTTGCAATAGTAGGTTTGAATAGCGAAGATTACTGCTTATTTCTCACCATTCCCACTCGATCTGATTATTTGACAATTAATTTACTTTGTGATGTGTTTCTCGATACTTTAAGTTGGTCGGGTGGAAATACAGCCTTAGAAGCGATCGCTTGCCATTTACCAATTGTTACTTGTGCAGGCGAATTTATGCGAGGTCGTCACGCCGATAGCTTTCTTAAAATGCTGGGAGTAACAGATACGATCGCTCAAAACGAAGCCGAATATATTTACATCGCTGCTAAATTAGGTTTAGATCCGGTTTGGCGAAGCAACATTAAAGAACGCATTAAGACTCGCCAGGATTATCTTTATGAAGACCGAAATTGTGTAAAAGGGCTAGAAGAATTTTACCAACAAATTGTACAGCATTCGTAGCAATTCTACCCTAATTTAACTATTTTATAATACTTGGCAAAAAGTATTTTAAAATACTTTTTGCTGTCTACCCATATCTGTTATCTTGTTTAAAAGTTGATAGGGAAAAAGATAGCCGTTCATTAATTGATCCGGCCTAGTAGTTTAATACAAGTTTACAAAGCCAACGCCATGCGAAAACTCATTAAAGGTCTGCGGGAATTCCAAACCACCTACTTCAACAGCCATCGGGAGATGTTCGAGAAGCTTTCTCACGAACAGCACCCCAGAGCATTGTTCATCACTTGTTCCGACTCCCGGATCGATCCGAATCTACTCACCCATACCGAACCAGGTGAGCTATTTATTATTCGCAATGCGGGCAACATCATTCCACCTTACGGTGCAGCCAATGGGGGTGAAGGAGCTGCAATAGAATATTCCGTCGTAGCTTTGGGTATTAAACAGATTATTGTCTGCGGTCATTCCAACTGTGGAGCGATGAAAGGACTCCTGCATATGAATGAACTGTCAGAAGAAATGCCATTGGTTTACGAATGGTTAAAGCACGCTGAAGCTACCCGTCGGCTGATTAAGGAAAACTATCAGGGGTATGAGGGAGAGGATCTTTTGAATGCCACGATTGAAGAGAATGTTCTAACTCAGATAGAAAATTTGCGAACCTACCCAGTTATTCATTCCAAACTCCACAAAGGCGAACTTAGGATCTATGGCTGGGTATATAAAATTGAAACTGGAGGGGTTAATGTTTACAGTATGGAGCGGTGCAACATTCAAGCCAAACATGATGATGGCGAATTTTTAGAGGAGGAAATTCCCGAAATGCTGCCTGATATGAATGTCAACGGGATAGCTTCATTGTTAGGATAAAATGCCTGTAGCGATCGCCAAAACAAATGGAAAGTATAAACCAGAGATAGCACAGTTAAACAGGCGGTATTATTAACAAATTCGCCTGTTTTATCGGCTGAAAAAATATCGTTTTTTGCCACAACGAGTTGGTGACAAAACTGTTATTTAACGTTGTCTTCAACATTACCCTAAATGTCTTTTGGATTATGGTTGAAGTTGCGATCGATCGCCTGGGGGATATTTTTTCCCAAATTTTTAATGTTTTTCAGGCCCGTATCGCCAATTCCTCTTTGGCTGTTACCCAAATCTTCGGCCTTGTTCTGAATTCTATTCACAGTAGCGTTGTCTAGGCTGCTGTCTTTGTCTGCTTGTATGATATTTGCGTTACCCCGTTCATCGTAGGGACGGTTTCCCACTCTGTTCATGTTTTCTGGTTGGCTGGAATTATCCATGAAGGGAATCGCTTGAGCCCACAGAGTAGGCAAACTAATCAGGGAAATCAGACCGGCCAGCAGCACCATGAAAAGTGTGCGGCGCAGTAAATTGAAGATTTTATGAAGTTCGCGCATGGGAATCTTTCCATCTGTAGCTAGCAACGCTATAAATGTTAGGAAAACATCAATTAACCTAGCTTCTTCCTCTAGGCGTGTTTCAAAAAACAAGTCAGACTTCTCTCGATATACAAAAATCATCTCACAGACAGTAGTTTTTTTTTATGTGTCTTCTGTGGCAAAATCCATGTAACAATCAGTACCAGCAATGCTACAAGACACGAACCGGATGCTTGGAAAGACACTGCGTGGGCGCTACCAAATCATTCGCTTGCTGGGAAGCGGAGGTTTTGGTGCTACCTTTGTGGCGGAAGATAGAGACCTCCCAGGCAAACCCCAATGCGTAGTCAAGCAACTTAAGTCTAAAGATGTAGATCCCTCCCTTTTGCAAACGGCGAGACGTTTGTTCGAGACGGAAGCACAAGTTCTGTATCGCTTGGGAAAGCACGATCGCATCCCCCAGCTACTCGCCCACTTTGAGGAAAACCAAGAATTTTATTTAGTTCAAGAATTCATTGAAGGCGAAGATCTCAGCCAAGAGATCACTTCAGGGAAACAAATGAACGAAGCTGAGGTTATAGCTTTTTTACAAGACGTTTTAGAAACATTGGTGTTTGTTCACCACCAAAATGTCATCCACCGCGATATTAAACCTTCAAATATAATCAGACGGCGGCAGGATGGCAAATTTGTTTTAATTGACTTTGGAGCGGTCAAAGAAATCACCAGTTTGGTAATTACCACTCAGGGACAGACAGGCGGAACCATTCTCATCGGTTCCAGCGGCTATATGCCCAACGAACAGTTGGGAGGAAAGCCGCGCTTTAATAGCGATATTTATGCTTTGGGAATGACAGCAATTCAAGCCTTAACCGGAATCTCGCCAGACGAATTGCAGTCAGAAGCAGAAACCGGCGAAGTTATCTGGCGCGAACAAGCACGGGTAAGCAAGCAATTGGCAGCGATTTTAGACAAGATGGTGCGAT
>NZ_JACJUP010000464.1:0-4796 GCF_014748295.1 Planktothrix sp. FACHB-1355
GCTGTTTTAATTGCTCCAGATGCGTCGCTCGCGCAGGTGAACTTGAGCGGGATAGACTTGAACGGTGCGGATTTGAGCGGTGCAAATCTGCGTCGATCGAATCTATCCGGGTCAGACATGAGGCAAATAGACCTGACTGGAGCAGACTTGAGAAAGGCACAGATGGAAGGAGCAAAGCTGCAAGGAGCGGACTTGCGAGGTGCAAACTTGACTCAAGCTTCTTTGAATCAGGCAAATTTGAGCGAAGCCGATTTAAGAAAGGTAGATCTGACCAGAGCAGATTTGAGTGGGGCAAATCTCAGCAGGACAGATTTGCGAGGCGCAGACTTGACGGGAGCTTGTTTAAATCAGGCCGATCTAAGGGAAGCTGACTTGAGAGGGGTAGATCTGACGAGAGCGGACTTGAGAGGGGCGTGCCTGAGTGGGGCACAAATCGCAGAGGCAGATTGGACTCGCACAACTTTGGATGGTACGAATCGGTTTGACGTTAATCTGGGTGAGGTAAATTTGAGTCAAGTGACGAGATAGAGGTTAGGGCGGAAGATATCGCCTATCCTACGGTTTCTGGGATTACTCAATAGGTGTTCCAGCTGTAATTGTCGATCGATTGGCGATCGACAGGCTCGCTGCGCTCCAGATTTAAGGATTTGGAGCGTTTTTTGATGTGTTGAGTCCTTTTGTAGCCCTAGTCAATTTAAAATCTAAAATCGAAATTCTAAAATTGGTTAACTCTGGCCAAATCGGCTCATCTACCAAAACACTGCTTCAATGAGATTAACTTGCGATCCTCCCAGACCTACTCATTTTGTCTTGAAGTTTATCGTTTCTGCGCTTGCGATCGCCACAGCAGCAGCTCCGAAAACTAGCCTCGCACAACAGACACTCGCCCCAGAAAGGGATGTAGCTTTAGTTTTTTGTAGCCTTTCCCAACAAAACTCCTGCGCGTCGTTGGACTGGTTTGCAGATAATATTTTTGCCCAAACCCCTGAGATACCGGATGTGCAGGCAAGTTCTCCGCAAACGGGTACTCCCAGTTTACAAACTGAACCTTCTGCATCTCAAGAAAAGCCGTTTGTACCGCAAAACTTGCCACTGGTGCCATCGTCAACGCTGCTTGCGCCTAGTAGATACGGTATTGCTCCCAACATTTCTGTCATTACACCGACAGCTTATGGTAAATCATGGGGAAGTATCAGCGTTGGTTTGGGTTTACAACCAAGAACTCGTTTCACCAATGAAGCTGATGGGGTTTTGGGAGTTGGTTTTGGACTGGGGGATGGTAGAAAGGCGGTGGGTGTGGATATTGGTGTGTCGATCGCTGACTTGGATACGGCAGAAGATGGTAGTATCAGCTTCAAGCTTCATCGCCAGTTACCTGATGATTTTGCCGTTGCTGTGGGAGTTCTAAATGCGATCGACTGGGGTCTTACGGATAGCGGTACAAGCGTTTACGGTGTGGTGACAAAAAGATTTCGCCTGCGCGATCGAGTCGATCGGCCTTTCAGTCAACTGTATGTTTCTGCTGGCGTTGGTAGCGGCCAATTCCGTTCCGAATCTAACATTAATAAAGATGCCAATTCAGTTGGTTTTTTTAGCAGTGTTGCCGTGCGAGTAGCCGAACCTGTAAATTTAATAGCAGAATGGTCAGGTCAAGATTTGACGATCGGATTATCTGTTTTACCGTTCCGCAATATTCCTTTGGTGGTTACGCCTGGGGTAACCGATATTACTGGCAGTGCTGGTGATGGGAGCCGATTTATCTTGGGAGTAGGTTATTTAATATCATTTTAAATACCAAGCCTAATGCTGCATAGGCAATGATTCAATTACCGATTAGCATAAAAGATGAAATTGATTAAATATTCGCTCTATGTTGTGCTGGTTATTGGTTGTCTTTTTGTTTTAGCCAAACCAGGACTTAACCAATCGGGAACGCAGTCGGATGTGACTGTTCCCAACCCAGGAGAAATTAATCCCCAACCTGTTGAAAGAGGTAGCGAACCGCCGCAAAATATAGGCGGAATAAGAGTCGATCGTAGTGGGTTCGATCGAAATTTACAGCAAGCAGATTTCGGTCGGTCAGTGCAGATGTTTGAAGAACTCCAAGCAGTAGAATTTGGCCAATACTTCGGCACTAATTTTTTCGGTCAAACTGTTTCGCCTGAAGAAATATCTCAAATTCTCTGTAACTTGGCTGAAACGACTGGGAAAAAAGCGGCAGTACTTTACGTAATATCTCTAGAAAAACAACTGGAATTATTACTTGTTTTGCCCAATCCCAGACGTTGTACTGAGGCAACATCTAAACAAAATGATAATTCTACTTTATTCGTTCGCAAGATTGTCACTGCCGCCAATCGAAAAACTCTCCAAACAGTTGCCAAACAATTTCGTGCAGAAGTAACCAATCCCAATCTCAACAACGATTACCGAACTTTTGGACAAAAACTATATGAATGGATAGTTGCTCCCGTGCAACCAGAACTTGCAGCTAACAAAATAGACAGCTTAATATTTTCAATGGATGCAGGTTTGCGATCGCTGCCAATAGCCGCTTTTTTCAACGGCCAAAATTTTCTGATCGAGCAATATAATTTGGCTTTAATCCCAAGCTTTAGCCTTACCGATACTCGTCATATTCCCATTGCCAATTCGCGGATCTTGGCAATGGGAATATCTAAAAGTACCCAGTCACAATCTCCTTTACCGGCAGTAGCAGTAGAAGTGCCGACTTTGACTAACATTCTTTGGCAGGAAGGTCAAGGTTTTTTAAACGAAGAATCAACATTGGAAAAATTGGAATCTCTCAGTCGCCAGCAACGTTTTGGGATTATCCACATAGCTACTCATGCCGAATTTCAACCAGGAAAAGTCAGCGAATCTTACATTCAATTTTGGAATTCTAAACTCAAGTTAGATCGACTCAAAGAAATTTCGCGCCAATTGGAGTGGCATAAATCTCCAAAAGTAGAAATGCTGGTTTTAAGTGCTTGTAGAACTGCGCTGGGAGACGAACAAGCAGAATTGGGATTTGCAGGTTTGGCAGTTCAGGCGGGTGTAAAAACTGCTGTTGGCAGTCTCTGGTATGCTAGCGATGTAGGTTCTCTAGCGCTGATGACAGAATTTTATCACAAGTTGCGAACGGCACCAATAAAAGTAGAAGCTTTGAGAGAAGCTCAATTAGGTATGTTGAAAAGACAAGTCCGATTGCAAAGGGGAGAGTTATTATTATCTGATGGTCGTCGCATTCCTCTCCCTCCAGAAATAGCTAGCGGAGGTGAAACAATTATTTTATCTCATCCCTACTTCTGGTCTGGTTATACGATGATTGGTAATTGGAATTGATTAGAGATAGCGACGCCCAAATGTCCAATCCGCTTATGCTCAAGGAAGGGGGATGTTCTACTGTAAATTGATAGTATATTTCCTGTTTTGACTGTGGGGGTAAAGTTAGCGACCATTGTAACAATCCCATCTCACCTGGTTGAATTTTAGGATTACTTTGAGTTAGATGTACTTTTACTTGTTCGTTCCGACTCACTGGCAATTGCTCTGTTAGCTTCAAGGTGGTTTCTCGCTCTTGTAAGTTGGCAATGTTTAGGCGATAAGCGTAAGTTGTGCGACGCCGATCGAATATTATCTTTTTATCTACTTTTCGTTCTACTAAGTCGCGATCGATCTTCAATCCTTCGTCAATTCCTAAATTTATCTTGAACTCTTCCCCAGGTGAAACGTTTTCTATTTGGCTTGTACCGACAAAAGTTTCATCGCGGAAAATATTCGCTTTTCCGGGTAAGAGGGTAGCACCGTTTGGCGGATTGGTAACATTTGTTTGCAAGTAGGCGAAACTAACCAATCGAGGTATGGCGATGTACTCTTTTCGACAAGGATAGTTATCATTAAAAATAGTAATTTTGTGTGGTGTTCCATCGCTGAGAATGTCGCTGTTACCGCCTATTTCAAATGTGACAACACCGCCAGAGGTAGAAGCAACTGCGGTAACAGTTTCAGCTTGTACTGAAGGTGCCGATTCTGATTCTTCAGCGCGTGTTTGATTTTCGTTTAAAAGTGCCAGGTCGTAGTCGTCGTCCCCAAAAGTATTAATTTCATCAGCACTTAACTGATTTGCAACCTTCCCCTTACCTCGTCCCCGCGCTCCTTTTTTTAGAAACTGAGGCGCGTTATAAGATGGATTTTGCACATCAATATACCAAGGATCGAGCTTTGGCGGGAGTGTTCCCAAACCAGGTTTAGCAGTAGAAAGAGTGAGGGAAACACCCAACCAATCTTCGCCAGTCTTTTGTTGAACTTCAGCTAAATAGCTGAGATTCAAAGTATTTGCTGTTGTATTGACGCGCAAATCGTACAGAGGAGTCCAACTGGCACCAGTAACGATGTAGGAAACTTCTAACTCGAAATTACCAGCGCCAGATGGCTCGATCGCAACGATAATACTAAAACTTTCTAGGCTACGAAATTTTTCTATTTCCCACAACTGCCTGCCCAGCGCTAGTGTTTCTTTTTCTAATTGTTGATTTTGCTTCTCTAGCTGCGCGATCGCATTCGACAATTCGCTATTTTGCTGACCTAAAAAGCTCAGTAAATCTCTCGTTTCATTCAGACAAACTTGTTGCTGAGCGAGTCCTCTAGAAAATTTTTCTACCGATTTTTCGCCCAAATTTTGCACAAAATTACGTTGCAATTCAAGCGACTTCAATTCATCTCGAATGCGGCGTTTTTCTTCTTCCAATTGTTCGATTTGCTGGTTTAGGTGGGCTACCCGCTCTGAAATTGGT
>NZ_JACJUP010000465.1:0-4863 GCF_014748295.1 Planktothrix sp. FACHB-1355
CCTTTGACGCTGACGCAGTAAACTAGCGTGCTTATCAAATAGTTTACCCATACAACTGCGAATTTGTATGGGCGATACGGCATTGCGGAAAGGCTCAATAATACATGGGGTATGGGCAAATCTTCCTAGTAAACCCAGCACTCCTGCATCTCCCCTTCGTTCGGATGGGTAAGGTGTGAACACCACATCAATTTCTCGCACTTCGCTGGCGAGTTCTTGGCTAACTTTCACGTCACCCAGAGGGGTTAACAATTCTTGGAAATAGTCCTTGGCAAATCGATCGTAAATAAATCGCGTCATTTTAATTCAAACATAGTCATATTAAATTATAAGATGCGATCGATCGACCCTATCCATGCTTAATAATATTTACAGTTAAAATCACTTATAGCGGTTAGTTTAATTTCTTTATTTCGCTTCTCCAATCAAAGTAAACGCTGCCCAATCTCTCGGATTTGGATTTTGTTTCATAGTCGTCAGCATCGCTTGTCGCAATGCTTGGGCTTTATCAATATTTTTTGACAAATTTTGATAAAATTCTGTCATTAGAAACGCAGTGGGACTATCGGGTACTGACCACAGAGAAACGATGACGCTGGATACGCCTGCGCCAATGAACGCACGGGAAAGTCCGATGACACCATCGCCGCTAATTCTCCCCCTTCCCGTATCGCAGGCGCTTAAAATTGCGAGTTCGGCATTTAATTTCAGGTTGATGATTTCTCGTACAGTTAATAAACCATCGTCTTTTCCAGAAGGAGCTAAAGCCAGGGAACTTTGGAAACCGTACATATCATCAAGTAACCCGTGAGTTGCCAAATGAATAATCCTAGCGTTAGGCATTTGTTGCACAATATTGCTTTTGGTTGCTTGGTTTCCGGTAATAGCTTGAGTGGATAAAAGAGTGGCGATCGCATTTGCTTCTTTTTCCGATCCAGGTAAACTCGGTAACTGTTCCGGCGGTGCGTTAACTTTGGGACGAATGCTCGGCATTGTGGGATTTCCCACGACAAGCGATCGCTTATTTGTAGAAGTTTGCAACCTTTGTTTGGCTTGGCGAGTTAAATCCAAAACTTGAATCGAAGGAGCCGTAATAATTGTATGTTTTTCTATTAGATATTTCCCCGCGCTGTCTTGCAAAGCTGCAAAAGGCACCATAAACAAAGCGTCTTGAGCAATGAACGTAACGCGCTGATTTGGATCGGTTGGTAATAAATCGGCAATTGGGGAGATTAATATTTTATACAATTGTTGCAATCCCGAATAATTGGGTGTACTATCAACCCTAGCAGCGATCGCAATACCGCGACCCCCTACCCCAAAAGATTGGCGCGTGTCCCGGATAATTTGTTCGAGAGATTTTTTATCCTGTCCCCGCACAGCTTTCAAATCCACTCGCCGAAACGCAACTTCACCTGTTGGTTCGATCACCCAAATTAACAGGGCTGTTTCATAGCTAAACTCTTGATTGAGTACCAATTGAGAGAGCGAGTTGTTGTCATTATAAACAACAGTATATTCCACCAAAGTTGAATTTTGCTCTTTGGCAATCTGTTTAATTCGAGCCAGGTTGGGTGGGTCAATCTTCGGTTGGGATTGCGCGTCTACAGCTAAACGAGTTGCTAATAAATGTACAAACGCCCTAGCTCGACTTTTTTCTGCTAGTTCCAGTGCCGTATCAATTTTATTTTGAGCAACTAAAACTTGTTGTAAAGTGCGATATGTATAGGTTAGCCAATTATATAAATTCAGGTTTTGGTCATCGCGAGTTTGGCTGGTCGGCAGGTTATAACTTTCGATTTTTTGGCGGACTTTTTCAGATATTGTTAGCGCCTCTAACAAAGAATTTTCTGCTTCTGCTAGCTGTCCGACGCGAAACAGGGTTTCTCCTAAGTTGGCTAAAGCGTACATTTGAGAAACTTCAATTTTATCTGCTTGAGCAATTGCCAAGGTTTGCCTTTGCAATTCTAATGCTTTGGTATAATCTCCCTTCAGGAAGTAAACACGCCCCAAGTCGCCCAAAACCATACCTTCGTAAATGCGATTATTTGTTTGCTGGGCGAGCGATCGCACTTGTTCCAAAAGTGCGATCGCTCGCTCAGCATTATTCATCGACCCATACACAAAGGCTAACTGCCTCAGCGTTATCATCTCGTTGAATGGATTGGCAATTGCTTTGGCAAATTGCAAAGCTTGTTCGTAGCTCTCGATGGCTTTTTGGTCGTTATTTAATTGATATTGGTAAATGATGCCTATACTGAAAAGACCATTGTATTCGCTATTTTTATCTCCCAGTTCCCGCACAACAGCTAAATACTGCTGCCATAGCTCCACAGCTTTTTGTGGTTCCGAAATTCCCCCATAAAGAATCGCTAAATTCATTAGCGTAGATGCTTCTTTGTCGCGCTTATTAAGCTGACGCACCATAGCTAAATGCTTCTCGTAAGTTTCAATTTTTTTTTGAATGTTGCCAGTGAAAGCGTAAGCGGTAGCTAAATTATCTAAAATAATTTCCTCGGTTTCGCGATCGCCCTTCTGCTGTGCAATTTCCAACTGATGTTCTAAAAACTTAATTCCGTTGTCGTCTCCCAATTTGCTGTAAGCTGTAGCTAAATTTCTGACAATCTGTGACAGGGTAGGGTCTTTGATTTCCCGTGCGATCGTCCAAGCTTCTTGCAGCAGTGCGATCGCTTTCTGGTGTTGTTCAAAATAAATAAAAGCATACCCAGCATTATTCAAAATGCGTACTTCATCCTGTCGATTTCCCTCTTTTCTTGCCTTAGCTAATTGTTCCTCATACGTATTAATAACTTGTTGATAAGCTGCACGCAGAGCATTTGCATCTTGCGCCAGCACATATGAATTCCAAATTATTTTACTTGGACTAAATTTGAGCGTAGCTAAGGGGGTAAGCGTGATGAGGATAGTCAAGAAAGCACAGGTGCCAATTTTTTGCGATCGCATTTTCGTCATATGGGTGGATGGTTTCCCCTTCTGGACAGGGGAGTTCGGTAATTAAGAAATCTTGTTCTCTGTTTTAACCTGAAAAGCCCTTTAAGATCGAGATGAAGAAATATTTCGAGCTTGGGCCATGAAACGCATCGTCTTGATTGCTGGGTTTGAATCCTTCAACGCCGACTTGTACCGCAAAGCCGCCGATTTGGCTGTCAAACGCTGTCCGGAGTTGGATATCAGCGTGTTTAGCGACATTGCACTACGCACCGAACCCGACAACGTAGCAGCCGCACTCCAAGGCGCAGATGTCTTCTTTGGCAGTTTGCTATTCGACTACGACCAAGTTTTGTGGTTGCGAGAAAGAATTCAAAACATCCCCATTCGCCTCGTATTCGAGTCAGCCTTAGAGTTGATGAGTCTGACTCAAATTGGTGCATTCAAAATTGGCGACAAACCCAAAGGAATGCCCAAACCAGTTAAATTCATTCTCGATAAATTCAGCAACGGACGAGAAGAAGACAAACTCGCCGGATACATCAGCTTTTTGAAAGTAGGCCCCAAATTATTAAAATACGTGCCAGTGCAAAAAGTACAAGATTTGCGTAACTGGCTGATTATTTACGGTTATTGGAATGCTGGCGGTACAGATAACGTCGCCTCAATGTTCTGGACGCTAGCTGAAAAATATTTAGGTTTAAAAGTAGGAGAAATTCCACCTCCAGTCGAAACCCCAAACATGGGATTATTGCATCCCGATTATCAAGGATATTTTGAATCACCACGTCAGTATTTAGAATGGTATCAAAATATTAGGGGCGGGCAAGATGCCCACCCCACAAGAGATCGTGCTTTTCTTGTGGGGCAGGCGTCTCGCCTGCCATTGTCAAAGGAAGGGCAAAATACCCATCCCACAACAGATCGTACCCACCCCACAAAACCAATTGTTGGCATTCTTCTTTATCGCAAGCACGTTATTACCAAACAACCTTACATTCCCCAATTAATTCGCCACTTTGAACAAGCAGGATTAATTCCCTTACCCATCTTTATTAACGGCGTTGAAGGTCACGTTGCCGTGCGAGATTGGATGACAACCGCATACGAAACCGCCCAAAGAAAACAAGGTAAAATTGAAACTCCATCATTATCCAGCGAAGCAGTCGAAGTCGATGCGATCGTCTCTACAATCGGCTTTCCCCTAGTAGGTGGGCCAGCGGGTTCGATGGAAGCGGGGCGACAAGTTGAGGTTGCCAAACGCATCCTCACTGCCAAGAATGTACCTTATATTGTATCTGCACCTTTGTTAATTCAAGACATACATTCATGGACTCGCCAAGGCGTTGGGGGGTTGCAAAGTGTCGTGTTGTATGCTTTGCCAGAATTAGATGGTGCGATCGATCCCGTTCCTCTTGGCGGTTTAGTAGGAGAAGATATCTATATAATTCCCGAACGAGTAAAACGTCTCACTGGTAGGTTGAAAAAGTGGATATCCTTGCGACAAACACCACCATCCGAACGCAAAATCGCCATTATTTTGTATGGTTTTCCACCCGGATATGGCGCTACAGGTACAGCAGCATTGTTAAACGTACCGAAAAGTTTAATCAAATTCCTCCAAGCATTAAAAGCAGAAGGTTATACAATCGGAGATTTACCAGAAGATGGTGAAGAATTAATCCGCTGGGTGAAAGTAGCTGATGAATCTCTCCCTCTTGCTGAAGGAGTATCTACCGTCAATGTCCGTACCCTCGAAAAATGGTTGGGATACCTATTAACAAATCGCATTGAAAAACAATGGAAATCTCTGACTGGTACAGGTATTAAAACCTATGATGATGAATTGCAAATAGGTGGCATACAACTAGGAAATATTTGGATCGGCGTGCAACCACCCTTGGGAATATCCGG
>NZ_JACJUP010000466.1:0-4813 GCF_014748295.1 Planktothrix sp. FACHB-1355
AACGCTACTAATACTGCTGAGCAAACTAACAAAGCTCCAGACGCAGACTCAGTTAAAGCAACCCAAGAGGACGCGCAAAATAAAGTTCGTCGCGCTCAAGCAAATAATGACATACGCGCACGAGAGCAACGCAATAATATTACTGGAGGCGACGTTCAAAGAGCTGATAGCGACTTAGCAAGTGAAGTTCGCAGTAAGTTGGAAGTAAACATCCAAAAAGGTCAGCTAACAGTTGACGCCGAAGATGGCGCTGTTACTGTTGCCGGAACAGTTCCCACGCAGCAAGACTTGGCTAAAATTGACACACTTGCCAAAGAAATTAAAGGTGTCAAAAGTGTAGTCAACAAGGCAACTGTTGCACAAGCTACACCGGCAGCGGACAACAAAAACCCTCAGTAGCAATAGTGGTTGTGGTTAATTTTGTGTAGGGTGGGCAGTGCCCACCCTACTGCTTTGCGCGTGGAGCCAGACACCCTAGAGTATTCAAGCCAGCAAAGCAAGCCTATGGCACTCTTGAGGAGATAAGATTGATGCTAGTAATTTTTAAAACATCAAAGGTAGCAAGTTGCTTTCCCACAAAGGCACCCAAAGCATCCGTCTGCGTAGGTTCGGGCTGAGTATTCGCCACCGCTTGAGCTTGTTGTTCTCCGGTCTGGCGATCGTCAACTTGATGGTTGTAGGCATTGGTGCAATTGCCCTCAATCGAGCGATCGAAGGTAATCCGCTCGGCACAAAGATAAGTTCCCAGCGTGGAAGTGCTTTCAAGTTGGCTTATCTGGCTAATCTCCGAACAACGAAAAAGACCGCCCTAGACCGAGCTGCTGTAGATATTGCCATCAAAGACGAAATCGAGCAATTTGAAAGCCTGCTAACTGCACTGCGAAAAGGTTCGACAGAGTTAGGAATCAAACCAGTCACCGATGAGATCGTACTAGCCCAACTCAATAAAGTTGAAGAGACGTGGCGGATTTATCGGCGCAATTTAGAAATTTATCTGAGCGCTTCACCAGATAAAAATGAGCAATATGTTGCAGACATCAACACCCTAACTAATTTCTTAGCATCTCAGCTAGATAGTGTCGCGAATTTGTTAGACGAACAGATCGGCGAGAACGCTCAAAATAGCCAATTCTTATTACTGGCGATGGCAATTCTGAGCGTACCGATCGCCTCGGTGGCGCTTTTGATTGTGTCTCAAATTGTTAGCGATCTGACTCAAGTAACTGAAACTGCTCGCAAAATGGCGAGTGGAGACTTAAACGTGCGGGCGCTAGAATCATCTAAAGATGAAGTGGGGGTGCTAGCTTCTACGCTCAATACAATGGCAACGCAAATTGGCAGCTTGTTGCAAAGTTTGCAGACGCGAAGCTACGAATTAGAAAATACTTTAGCTTATGTGAGCGCTATTATCGATAATTTGGCAGATGCGCTCCTAGTGACCGACCCAGACTGCCGAATAACCCGGTTTAATCCGGCTTTATTACAGATGTTTGGTATAGAAGATACGGATTCGATCGGTAAAGATTGCCAGATTCTCTCTAATGCGAAGGTGCTAGAATTAGTGGAACAGACGCGGGGACGACCGAGAGAAGTTTTCACGGCAGAAATCGAGCTGGCAAAAGGTCGCATCGGTCAAGCTTTAGCAACGGCGATTGCTAAAGATGACAAAAAAAATGTTAGCACTGAGATACTCGGTGCGGTGATCCTGATTCGCGATATCACGGCAGAAAAAGAAATCGATCGGATGAAGACGGATTTTATTTCTACTGTCTCCCATGAATTGCGAACGCCGCTGACTTCTGTGTTGGGGTTTGCTTCCCTGATTAAGGAAAAGTTAGAAAAAGGTGTTTTCCCTTTAATTCAAACAAACGATCGCAAAACCCAAAAAATAGTCAGACAGGTGGGTGCGAATATCAATATTATTGTGTCGGAGGCAGAACGGCTCACATCTTTGATTAATGATGTTTTGGATATTGCCAAGATGGAAGCCGGGAAGATTGAGTGGCATATGCAGCCGACTGACATTGAGGATATTATTGACCGGGCAATTGCTGCGACTGCATCTATTTGCGAAGCTAAAAATATACCACTGCAAAAAGAACTTGCTCCCGAACTCCCTCAAGTAATGGGCGATGGAGATCGTTTGATTCAGGTTTTTATCAATCTTATTTCCAACGCGATCAAGTTCACAGATACTGGTAGTTGTACCATTAGCGCCAGACAGCAGGAAAATGAGATGCTGATCGGTGTAACTGACACAGGCATCGGTATTGCTCCCGCTGACCAGCCCAAGGTGTTTGAAAAGTTCAGGCAAGTAGGAGAAACTCTTACAGATAAACCTAAAGGAACTGGATTGGGTCTGCCAATCTGCAAGCAGATTATAGAACATCACGGGGGCAAAATTTGGGTGGAAAGCGAAGTGGGTCGTGGCAGTACTTTTTCCTTCACTCTGCCGATAAGTCCTCGCATCAATGCAGAAGTAGCAAAGTTTAGTATCAATGCTTTGGTCAGGCAAGTAAGACAGAGTATTGTCCAAACATCCCCCGCTCCATCTAAAAATTATAAAACTATTCTCGTTGTCGATGATGACGCTCACATTCGCGAATTGCTCAGACAAGAACTGGAAAATGATGGGTATGAAGTAAAAGAAGCTAAAGATGGAATAGATGCTATTACGCAGGTAAAAAATACTAAGCCAGATCTAATTTTATTGGATGTGATGATGCCCCAGATCGGTGGTTTTGATGTGGCTGCTGTTTTGAAAAACGACCCCGAAACTATGGCGATACCAATTATTATTTTGTCAATTATCCAAGATAAGGAACGAGGTTATCGTTTGGGGATCGATCGCTACTTGAAAAAACCGATCGATAGAGAAGAGTTGCTCAATGAAATTGGGGTTTTGATTGCTCAAGGAATGTCGAATAAAAAAGTTTTGCTTGTTGATAAAGATGCTTCTACTGTGAAAATTATGTCTGAAGTTTTGCAGTCGCAAGGATACACGGTTACCGAGGCTTACGACGGTCAAGAGTGCATCGAAAAGGCTTTGGCGGTTAAACCGGATATGATAATTGTAGATTCTGTCTTTTCCGAGCAACATAATTTGGTAAAATCCTTGCGGTTTGAAAAGGGTCTGGAAAATGTATTCTTTGTTCTACTTGGCAAAAATACAGAAGAAAATTCTCAGCCCTATTTCGAGCCGTAAATTTGAGTTAAACTAGCCTTAATTGAGGGTGTAACGATGACAAAAAAAGTTTTGATTGTAGATGACGAACCAAATATTTTGATTTTGATGGAGCAAGCACTTGAAAAGTTAGAAGATGAGGGCGTAGAATTACTGACAGCTACAAATGGTGAGGAAGCTCTTGAGGCTATCCAAACGGAAAAACCCGATTTAGTTTTCCTCGATGTGATGATGCCGAAAATGAATGGTTTTGATGTTTGCAATACCGTTAAAAAAGAACTGCAAATGCAAGATGTTTACATTATAATGTTAACCGCTAAAGGTCAAGAATTTGATAAACAAAAAGGCAATGATGTGGGAGCATATCTTTACATGACAAAACCTTTTCGTCCGAAAACCGTGCTGGAAAAATCGATAGAGATTTTGGGTTTATCAATATCAGATTAACTTCCTTCATTAACCTATTTATTAATTAGCGTAAACCCATATTTTTTAGCTATTTCTTTACCGGTTTCGCTAGAAAGAAATTGAATAAATTTTTGTGCTTCAGGCACATTCTGGCATCTTTTAACTACCGCTGCGTTATAGATAATCTGAAAATGGGTATTTTCCGGTGCGATCGCTACTATTTTAACTTTATCTGATACTTTAGCTTCTGTTAAATAGGTAATCCCTGCATCTGCTTCATTTGTTTCTACCGCTTTTAGGATTTGACGAATATCTTCGCCTGTAAAAATAGCTTTGTTTTTAAGTCGATCGTAAATTCCTAGAGAAATTAGAGTTTCCTTTGCTTGCATACCTACTAATAATTTTTCATTACCCATAGCGATTTTCTTTACTTTCTCATTAACTAAGTCTTGAAAATTAAAAATAGGGATAGTAGAGTCACCATCGGCAATTAAGACAAGCGGATTTTTTATTGGCATTGTTTGCAAAGTTTCTGGAATTAATAAATTTAATAATTCCGGGTCGTTTTTACCGACTTTTGATGCGAAAATGATTAGATCTATTGGGATGCGTTTTAGTATTTGTTCTTTTATAAAAAGACTGGGGCCAAAATTGTAGCTTAGAGTGACGTGGGGATTTTCTTGCTTGTAAATTTTACCAATTTCTGTGAGAACCTCTTGATAGCTAGTCGCTGCTGATATCAGTAATGCAACTGGTTTTGCTTGTTGTAGGTTACAGCTTAAAAACACTAGATTGATAATAGCAATACTGATTATCAAAACAAGAGCGCGTTGCTTTTTCATGGTTCAGAGGACTTCAGTCAAAACAGATGTTTTTTTGGTTAACTTATTTAATAATTATAAATCCATATTTCTCAAATACCGACAATATTACAATCAATTGTAACGTTGGGTTTTTCTTTGTTGTAAAGTTCGACAATTTCTGCTAGAGAATTCCTATAAGCACCAGATGCCGATACGATTAGTACCACAGGCTTTACCTGTTGGCTAGTGCAGCTAACGATCCAAAAAGATAGGATAAAAAGAAAGCTAACAAAAACAATAAGCTTTTTATTTTTCACACAATTTCTGTCAAAGTTTGCACTAATTTATCAATATGGGCAGGTTCGTGAATTGCCATCACCGAGATGCGAATTCGGCTTGTCGGCACGGTGGGAGGGCG
>NZ_JACJUP010000467.1:0-4846 GCF_014748295.1 Planktothrix sp. FACHB-1355
GATGAAAAAATTCGCATTGGCTATATCTCTGATTGCTTTCATTGGCATACAGTTGGTATCGTATTTATGGGATGGCTGAAAAAATGCGATCGCCAGCATTTTGACATATCTTGTTACTATATTAATAGCATCACAGACGAACTAACCCAAGAGTTTCAACTATATAGCGATCGCTTTCATCATATCCCTGACAATCTAGAAGCAATCTGCCAACAAATTATCGCGGATAATTTACATATACTCGTGTTTCTAGATATTGGCATGACTCCACAAATGACGCAACTAGCAGCACTGCGTTTTGCGCCAATACAATGTGCAGCATGGGGACATCCAGTCACTACAGGTTTGCCAACAATTGATTACTTTCTTTCTAGCGATTTGATGGAACAATCAAATGCAAAAGAGCATTATTCAGAGGAACTAATTCGTTTACCTAACATTGGCATATCCTACGCTAAACCTAGCATTCCAGAACTCAGCAAAAGCCGCTTAGATTTTCATTTGCGAGAAGATGCGGTAGTATATCTATCTTGTCAATCTCTGTTTAAATATTTACCTCAGTACGATTATATTTTTGGTAAAATAGCTCAACAAGTTCCGCAAGCGCAATTTGTCTTCGTCTCCCATTTAGCACCACCGATCGTAGAACAATTTCGGCAACGATTACAGCGTGCTTTCGCAGAGTTTGACTTGGATAGCGAAAAATATTGCCTAATTTTAACCCGCCAAACACAGCTAGACTACTGGAATCTGAATTTAGTTTCAGACATTTTTCTGGATACCTTTGGATTCACTGGATTTTTGACAACGCTAGAAAGTATTGCTTGCAATTTACCAATCGTAACTTGTCCGGGTAAATTTATGCGATCGCGTCAATCCTACGGCATTTTAAAAATGCTTGGCGTCACCGAAACAATCGCTAATAATGAAGCAGAATATATCGAAATAGCCGTTAGATTGGGTTTAGATCGAGAGTGGAGACATCAAATCGTAGAGCAAATCAAACATTGCCAAAATTACCTCTACGAAGACAAAAATTGCATAGCAGCACTTGAGGCATTTTATCATAAAATAATCCAGACAAATTAATTAGAAAAAACTTAGTAGAAATAATTCACTATTTACCAACACGAACATTTTTCCACCTTTTTCGTCTATCATACAAAAGAGGGAGGATTTTACATGGATAAGCGCAGTCAACAAAAATTCATTCTGACACCTAAAATTGCCATGTTATGCCTGACAGCGATATTACCATTGCTGGGCGACATACAGGCACAATCTTCTACTAACCTAGAGATCGTCTCTCATATCGAAAAATTAAAAGATAACGATAAACTAGAGCGTTTAGAAGCTGTGAGAGAATTGCGGAAAATTGGTTCTCCAGCCATACCTGCGCTGACAGCAGCTTTGCAAGACGAGGAAAATCGAATTCGTGGCGGTGCTGCCTTTGCTTTAGGTGCAATAGGTGCAGAAGCGAAAACAGCAATTCCTCAACTAATTGCTATGTTAAAAGATCCCGACGATCGAGTTCGTTTAGATGCTGCCGTAGCGTTGCGGAGAATTGGTTCCCCAGCAGTTTCTGCACTAGCTGAAGCATTACAGGAACCCAATAATAAGCAGATTCGCATAAACGCTACCTTTGCTTTAGCAGGAATCGGTGCAGAAGCGAAACCAACCATTCCCATTTTAATAAAAATGTTGAAAGATAATGATGAAGAAATTCGCTTAAATGCAGCTATAGCTTTGCGCGGAATCGGTTCGCCTGCAATCCCCGATCTTACTAAAGCATTGCAAGATAAAAATGAGCAAGTTCGCAGAGGTGCAGCTATAGCTTTAGGAAAAATCAGTTCGCCTGATACTCATCCCTCCAGCAAAGCATTACCCAGCGAAAATCAACCAATTAGCAATCCTACTAACGTAGCGGTTTGCGTACCTCCTCCCCCTCGTCATCCTGTTTCTACTACTCCCACCCAATCTCGCATCAATCCCTCCGCTATTCGTCTAACTCCTACCCCAACTCCCAGTCCAACTGTTCGTCCAACTGTTCGTCCAACTCCTGTTAAACCTACTCCTAATCCCTGTACCCCTCGCCCTAATTCAGGCATAACTGCACCTTCAAGAAATCAATGAGGTAAACTGGCGCTTGGGCAAGGTAGCTAGTGAGTGTTGAAAGCGCGATCGCAAATATTATTAACTCAAGTTGCTAGTTATCAGATCTGGTTGTTGATTACCTCAAAACCCCCTTTTTTAAGGGGGATTTAGGGGGAGAGCGAAGGAGAGAGAATCTAATGCGGTAACTTGCCTATTTTCCTATACTGATTGGCAACTCATTAGAAACACTGCTAGTATCATAAATCCTAGTAGCAAAATTCTTCTTTACTATTTTTGAAAAATTTGCTAGCAATGGCTTAACATAAGGTTTCTGTAAGTGTTCAACTAGAGCGGCCTTATCTTTCCACTCCTCATAGTAGATAAAAGAATTCTGGGCTGTTGGTTGTTCGTAAAAACCGTAGGTGATACAACCCGGTTCATTTGGTGTAAGTTCGAGTGCTTCTTTCGCCAGCTTCAGAAACAGTTCGCGCTGTTCAGGGTAGATTTCAAATCGATTGACTACAACCAATGGCAGGTTAGTGTTAGTATTCTGCTGATTCGTTGTAGAAACTTGAGCAAAGGCTTTACTGCTGAATATTGCAGCGCTCGCAATTGCCAAACCCAGTAATACAACTGTTTTTATTACTCGTACCCGGCTAAAGAGATAAGTTTGTCGCATTTTTTCCATTTCTCTTTTTGGAGATTTTAGCTTGATTAAGCAGTAGGATATCCTAAAATCTCAGGTTCTGCCCACCGCTCGTGCGGCGACTTAAAAATATTCGCCCTACGAGCCAAGTTTGGAGTACGATCGGCGAACTTATAAGTGAAATCGCTGCCGGCTTTGCGTACAGGGGACTGAGAATTACTTATGTACGGAGCATTTCGCAAATCGATCGCCTTCACTTATTACCATGATTGCGGTAGCTCATAATTCTTTTGACTTTTGACTTACTCCCTTTTATTGGCTCCATTGTTGCAGCTTTCTAAAAATTTAGCAAGGGTAGCTTCCAACTGGGGCGAAAGTTCTAAAGGCAAAGCACCAGAACGAACGTGGAAATCGCGTTGAGGAAAAGGAATTTCAATATTGCGATCGCGCAAAATCCCATCAATCCGAAAATACAAATCGCTCTTAATAATAACCTGTTGGCGCGGTTCTTTAATCCAAACCAGCAACTCTAACTGTAAAGAATAATCGCCAAATCCCCTAAAAATCACATTCGGAGGTGGGTCGGATACCACATCAGGATAATCTTTTGTAGCATCAATCAAGGCATCGCGTACCTTACTCAAATCAGAACCGTAGGCTACACCGATAGGCAATCTCAGCCTCGTGACAAAACCGCTGTGACTCCAGTTGACAACCTCGTTTTCCAAAAATCGAGAATTAGGCACAATTATGGAAACGCGATCGAGCGTGCGAATTTCCGTACTGCGGACACTTATCCGCTCGACCGTCCCCATAAAATCACCCACATTGACAAAATCACCAACTTGAATCGGACGCTCAAAAATAATCACCAAACCGCTGACAAATTCCTTGGCAATTCCCTGCAATCCCAAACCAATTCCTACACCCAAAACACCAGCAAAAATAGTGAGAGAACTGAGGTCTAATCCCCACAGTTGCAGCAACACTACAGTACCGATGAAAATCAGCCCGTAGAAGGCGATCGTGGCGATCGCTTCTTGAGCGCCTCGATTCATCCCCGTCAAACCCAAGATGCGCGATCGCAGCACATTCTTGACGGTTCCAGTTACAATTAAAAGACCGTAAAACAGCGCAATCAGGATAATTACCTGAATAACCGAGTAAGATTTGTCTCCCAGCGGGATAATCGGCGCAGCCAGACTGTAAACAATCACATCAACTATTTTTTGGCTCCACAGGCGCGTTTGGGGAAACTGGTTGGTAATGTAGAGTAGCGCACCCAACCACACCGCTACACGCAGCAGGACAAGCGTAAACTTGAGGAACAAGTCAATACTTTGAGTTGGCGCAGCCGTTTCCGGAACAGTTTCGCGCTGGGAAATCAATCGGCGCTGCAATTTCTGCCAAATTGAGCCTAAAACAGAATTAAAGCCGATCGCTACCAGCACGCACCCAGCGGAAACCAACAAAGCTTTGCGGATATACTCAGGACGCCTTTGTTCCTGTGCTAGCTTAATGGCAACATCAATGCGATCGCGCCACCGTTGAGCCTGTTCCTCCTTCGTCATCCCATCTACTGCATCTTTCTCGGTGACAGTCAGCAAATTCAGCCCATTCACCCGAATCACAGGCAAATCTTTCACCTTTACCACCTGCACCTGCACCGCTTCGTCAGATTCCACCGCTCGATTGAGAATCCCATTGGCATAATCAGCTCGCGGTTGAGCGTCAAAACCCTCCAGCTGGCTGACTTTAAACAGCTGGCGTCCATCCAGCGCAATCGCCGCCGAGGGATTTGCTTGCGCCCAAACTGGTGTCAAGCTCAGCACACAGCCCAAAATAAAGCTGAGGACAACGATAAAGTTCGATCGTGGGTGGGCAATATTTTTCAGCCGTCCCACGAGCATCCGGAGAGATTTATTTTTCATAAAGCCAAGCAGATTCAGGCAAATCATTAGGATCGAAATTGTAGAGATGTTCACCACGGGAGCATAGCAAGTCATGGCATACGATTACGACCTTTTTGTGATAGGTGCGGGTTCCGGGGGGCTGGCGGCTTCCAAACGAGCGGCTTCCTACGGTGCTAAAGTAGCGATCGCAGAA
>NZ_JACJUP010000468.1:0-4834 GCF_014748295.1 Planktothrix sp. FACHB-1355
GATTGGAAAGGGTTACGCTCAGCAACATTGCGTCTGCCTTAGAAAGCCAAAACCAGCCAGAGTTAGCAATTGTTTTTTATAAGCAATCAGTCAATGTCACGGAAGCAATCCGTAAAAACTTGCGATCGCTCCCCCGCGAACAACAGGAATCCTATACAAAAACCGTAGCAGATACTTATCGCTCTTTAGCCGATCTCTTGCTCAAACAAAATCGTATATTAGAAGCACAACAAGTCATCGATTTACTAAAAGTTCAAGAATTGAATGATTATCTTGGTAATGTGAGAGGTAACGAACAAACATCTCAGGGTGTAGAATTACTACCCCAAGAACAGAAAGTTAACGCCGACTATGCTGCTATTCAAAATAGAGCTATTCAATTGGGAAAAGAACTTGCCGAATTACGAAAAATTCCCGAAGCAAATCGCACACCCGCTCAAGCTACGCGCATCGCCGAAATTGTCAAAGCGCAAGAAGCGATCGCAGCTGAATTTAACGCCTTCATCCGCAGTCCGGAAGTGCAAGCTTTAATAGCAGCACAAAGCCCAATTGTGAGAGATGGAAGTATCAGTTTGCGGCGGCTGAAAAATATTCAAGACAATTTGCAGCGCTTGGGACAAGGAGCAGTATTACTTTATCCTTTAATTTTAGAAGACCGCTTAGAATTAATTCTCACCACAGCCGATAGCCCGCCTATCCGTCGTACTGTTAGTGTCGAACGTTCAGAACTCAACCGGGCAATTGTGGAATTTCGCAGCGCTTTGCAAAATCCCGAATCCGATGCGAAAATTTCTGCCCAAAAGCTATACAAATGGTTAATCAAACCTTTGGAAAATGACCTAATTCAAGCCGAAGTGCAAACACTTATTTATGCTCCTGACGAACAGTTGCGCTACATTCCTCTAGCAGCTTTGCACGATGGCAAACAATGGTTGGTGGAGCATTTTCGCATCAATTATATTACTGCTGATAGCCTCACAGATTTCAACACGCAACCGCCAGATAAACCGCAAGTTTTAGCGGCTGGTTTTACCAAAGGTAGCTACACATTTCGTATTGGCGATCGCGAATTTTTCTTCGCTGGATTGCCTTTTGCTGCCCGCGAAGTAGACAATTTAGTCACGATTTTTCCCAACTCTCTTAAATTGCTAGATGGCGAATTCACTCGCAACGCCACCGTTCCCCGTCTCAACGATTACAATATCGTTCATTTGGCGACTCACGCGGCGTTTGTAGTCGGACAACCGGATGATTCATTTATATTATTTGGAAATGGCGATCGCGTCACTTTGCCAGATGTGGAAAACTGGCGACTAACTAATGTAGATTTAGTGGTGCTGAGTGCCTGCGAAACCGGCATAGGCGGTAAATTGGGTAACGGCGAAGAAATTCTCGGTTTTGGTTATTTAATTCAAGAAGCTGGGGCAAAAGCTGCGATCGCCTCCTTGTGGTCAGTTTCCGATGGCGGTACGCAGGCATTAATGGATGCTTTTTATACTGCGTTATCCTTAAGCAGAAGCGTGGGAACCAAGACAAACATCACTAAAGCCGAAGCTTTGCGGCAAGCACAAATAGAATTAATTAGGCGCAATTACTCAGCAGTAGGGCAACAGCGCGGCATCGGCATCCAAGGGCGCACACGCAACAGCCTACCACCGCAAATAAGCGATCGCCTTAACCATCCCTACTACTGGTCATCATTCATACTTATTGGCAACGGACTTTAATCAGTTTTCAGTTATTAGCTAAAATTGAAATACGTTCGTTGCCTCAAAAAACCTATCTTCTATTTGTAATTAGGTGCGCCAATGTTCCGCCGTCACCTCATCCCAGTCACAATACTTCTGCTTCTGTCTCCCAACTTCAACGTGCCACTACCGGGCTATAATCTAGGAAGTTTGGACGCGCAAGCACAGGCACCAACGACCGAACAACAAAGAGCATTACTAAGAGCGAACGCAGATAAGCTGTTCGTTCAGGGAGATGAAATTTTACGTCAAGGGCAATGGCAAAAAGCATTGGAAACCTTTCAGCAAGTGCTTGCCATTCGCAGGCAGCTGAGTGATAGGAGTGGCGAAGCCGACACCATGATTAAAATCGGCGATATTTACGACAGAGCAAACCGGGTAGAGATGGCGCGAAACTACTACCAGCAAGCTTTAGAAATTTACAGAAATATTGGCGATCGCAATCGCGAACTGAACGCCCAATCTAAGTTAAATTTACTCAATTCACCCCCGGCAATTTTTCCTCAAACACCAGATTTTAACTCCAATCAATCTACCCCAAATTTAACAAATTACAATCTAAATAACACTAATATCATTGGTAACGATAATAAAAATAATTTCAATCAACTGCCTTGGGTTTTAGTCTCCCAAAACCGCAACCAAATAGTACCAGTACCTGTGACAAGCAAAATTTCCGCTTTTTTCACCAGTCAAGCTTTAAATCCAATTTCTTGCAGTACAAATCCGGTTACCATTATCTTGGTAAACAATTTGTACATTGCTTGTGCATCTCCCACACCTAATTTTCCAGCCGGAACCTACAATGTAACGCTACCCGGTCTTTAGAACAAAAATTTCAGGGTGCTAAATGCTAAATCTCTTAAACTCCAAACTCAAATACAAGCGATCGCAAGGGTCGCCCCTACACCACTCAAAAATTTATGAAGCGCCGTCATTTTTTGCAATTTTCAGGCTCTGTTCTAGCAACGCTCGGTTTCAGCCAACTAGATGTCCAGCAAAGAGCGCTTCGTTACGCTAGTGCGATCGCGCAAAGCACACCGCGCAAACTAGCTTTATTAATCGGAATTAACACTTATCAAGACCAACCTTTGTTGGGCTGCGTCACGGATGTTAATTTACAAAAAGAGCTACTAATTAACCGCTTTGGTTTTAACTCCAAAGACATCCTCACCGTTACCGATAACCAAGGCACTAGAGCAAATATATTATCAGCATTTGAAGAACATTTAATTAAACAAGCAAAGCCAGGAGATGTAGTTGTATTTCATTTCTCCGGACACGGATCGAGAGTAAAAGATCCCGATAAGGATACCCCTGACAATCTTAACAGCACTCTTGTCCCAGTAGATTACTCCCAAACTTCTCAAAATAATGTAGTTCAGGATATCATGGGACACACCCTATTTTTGCTGATGAAAGCAATCCAAACAGAAAATCTCACTGTTGTGCTGGATAGCTGTCACTCTGGAGGAGCGACACGCGGTAACTACCGCGTGCGTTCCCGCGCAGGAGGTTCTCAATTACAAGCAATTTCGGCGGAAAAAGAATACCAAGAGCAATGGCTGAAACGGTTGAATCTTTCGCCCTCAGACTTTATCGAACAACGTCGCAAAGGTGTTGCCAAAGGAGTAGCAATCGCTTCTGCCAGACGTAACGAACTAGCCGCCGACGCACCTTTTAGTGATTTTCATGCTGGCGCTTTTACTTATGTGATGACCCAATATCTTTGGCAACAAACTGGTAGCGAAACCTTTGCTAAAGTTATCCCCAATGTTGCTCGCACTACCACCCAGCTATCTTCTCAAGAACAAAAACCAGAATACGAAATTAAGCCAGGAAGCGATAACGATCGTCAACCAGTTTACTTTATCAAAGAACAAACACCACCAGCAGAAGCAGTCATCCTCAAAGTAGAAAGAGAGCGAGTGCAAATCTGGTTAGGAGGACTTAACCCCCAAAGTTTAGCAGCGTTCGATCGCAATGCTGTTTTTGCGATCCTAGACCCGCAAAACCGTTACAAAGGTCAAGTACAATTAGAATCGCGCAACGGATTGATCGGACAAGGCAAACTAATCGGAACTGCACAATCGGGAACCCTCCTGCAAGAAAATGTGCGCGGTATTCCCACCAACGTTTCTTTACGCATCGCTCTCGATTCATCTTTGGGTAATGACGCCGCCGCAGCAACACAAATCTTACAAGCTAATAAGCGCATTGAAATCGTACCCCTGCAACAAGGAGAAGTACATTACATTTTGGGGCGCATCACCCAAGCCTACCGTCAAGAATTGCAGCAAAAACAAGTAACAGATATTCCCAATATTAATAGTATAGGTTTGTTTTCTGCCGGACTCGATGTAATTCCCAGTTCGTTTGGTGCAGCTGGCGAAAGTGTAGCCGATGCCCTAAATCGTTTGCAGTCAAAGCTAAAATCTCTCCTCGCATCTCACATTGTCAAACTTGCCCTCAACACCAATTCATCGCGGCTGAATGTAACCGCCTCGATGAATCGAGAAGGTCAAAATGAAATGCTTGCCAGCACCTTTACCGTGCGCGGGATCGCGTCTTCTGCCATTCCCTCAAATCGACCTTCCCAAAATTCTGCAACTCCTTCTATACCCGCCAATTCTCGTCAATTACCTCTGGGAACATCGGTTCAGTTTCGCATCACCAACAACGAGGCAACTAAAATTTATGTCAGCGTGCTGGCAATTGACTCCGCAGGTGAAATGTCGGTTCTGTTTCCCAACAATTGGACAGCAACAGACGATATTATGCAGCTTAATTCAGGTCAAACGCTACTGCTACCCGACCCCAGTAAAGATAATTTCTCGTTGGTTACCCAAAAGCCCAAAGGAGTAACGGAAATTCTGATTATTGCCAGTAAAGCTCCTTTGCGAAAAGCACTTTCTGCCTTACGCTCGATCGCATCCCAAGGACAGCTGGACAGAGGGCCGATCGCGCTCAACCAACCCACAGAGGCGATCGATAATTTGCTCGACGATTTAAATGAAGGCACTCGCGGTAAGTAGTCGGACAAAAGTAATCGACACTGTATGAACTTTTGTTAAGGCACTTGCAGG
>NZ_JACJUP010000469.1:0-4831 GCF_014748295.1 Planktothrix sp. FACHB-1355
ATAAATAATATTAACGCTGAGCAAAATTATGAAGAAGAAATACCACTTTTAATTGGAATGCCGCGATTGCAATTAGAGTACGAAATAGATTTAGAAGATGTGTTTAAAAACATGGGTATGGAAATTGCTTTTCGGAAAGATGCTGATTTTTCAGCTATGGCAAACCCACCTTTATGGATTAGCTTTATTAAACACAAGACTTTTGTAGAAGTCAACGAAGAAGGTACTAAAGCATCAGCAGTCACGACAGTAGGAAGTACTAGAGGAGGGGCGGTAACAATGATTGTCGATCGCCCCTTTTTCTGTGCCATTAGAGACGAGCGAACGGGAACAATCCTGTTCATGGGTTCCATTGTAGATCCCATATCCGCTAATTGAAAATTTTCAATAGTAAATAGCATCCTAAAAATTGAGGTTTTTAAATTTTAATTAAGAGTATTTACTTACTTGGCTCGCATTGAAATCGCATATTGTAAGGAGGGTCAGTTATTTAAGGTTTGCTTACAATTTTAACCTGTCTAGAGACTACAGCGATCGTTAGCACTTGCAATGCTAAATAGGGTAACCGTATCTCTACTAGCATAAAAGTAGCGATCTAGTTCACAATAAAAAAGGTGTGCGTTACTACTGGCGGATATTGGGAGTTTATGGCAGAACCTCGTTGCGTATTGATTTGTCAGAACCGTTCTTGCTTGAATAACAGCTCGGCAGAGGTGCTAACAGCTTTTCAGGCGGCAGAAGTTCCTGGAGTGAGGGTGGAAAGTAGCGGTTGTATGGGGCAGTGCAGCTCTGGCCCTACCGTGCGGATAGTCCCTGACGAGACTTGGTATTGCCGGGTAAAAACCAGCGATGTACCTGAAATTGTGGAACGACATTTGATCGGCGGGAAACTTGTGGAAGCTAAGTTGAACCCGCGAATTCATCTCCGTATGGAAATGTTTTCTTCTTAACAAGAAGATCTGGCAACTCCGGAACTTAGTTGCGGATTGCTCGATCTCTAATGGAACTGCACTTTCCATACAAGCATCTTCGATCGAATTCGCCGTCAAACCCAATTTTTCTCAAGAGCCCTAAAGTGAAATTTCTTTTTTGTATAAGGTATGGAAAAAAACACAAAGTAAAACTAAGTATGGGGTAGCTGTGCTGAGCCAACACAAAGTTAAATAGACCTGTGCAAAGCGGAGCGATCGCAACCGCACAGCTTTTAACCTGGAATTAGGCTAGATCGGAACGATGGCAGTCCAAATATCAGAAGCTCAGTGTATCAAATCATGTCGCCACTTACATCAAATACAAAACGGCTTTTTCCCAAAGGCTGCACTCAGAGATCCTCATTGTGGCGTTACGGCATCGCTGTATTCGCGGCGGCAATGTCCCTATCGATCGCACTATCGCTAAAACCAGCACTACAGCATACCCATACACCCCTGTTTTTTGCTACTGTCGCGTTTGGCTACGGTGATTTTGGGTATGGTTTAACAGCCACCGTCTTGTCTGTGTTTTCGATCGATTTCTTGTTTGAGAAACTGGGGGATTCCCTGCAATTTACCTTTGGTAGCGATATCTTGTGGCTGAGCGTATTCGCTGTCGTGGCGCTGTCGATCGTATGGCTAACTTCTGCCCGTCAAAGGGCTCGAGACAAGCTCCGAACTAGCGAGGATAGTTTCCGTATGCTGGTAGAGGGAGTAAAAGACTACGCAATTTATATGCTTGACCAGAACGGATGCGTAGTCAGCTGGAACGAAGGGGCAGAAAGCATCAAGGGTTATCAGGCAAAAGAAATTATCGGTCAGCATTTCTCCCGCTTTTATACTCCCGAAGATATCGCACAGGATAAACCCAAACAGATACTGCATTTAGCAGCAACAGAAGGTCGCTATGAAGAAGAAGGTTGGCGCGTGCGAAAAAATGGTTCCCGCTTCTGGGCAGATATCGTCATTACTGCTTTACGAGACGAAGCAGGCAATCTCAGAGGCTTCTCAAAAGTAACCCGCTTTGTTGGCGATCGCAAACCGTCAGACGAAAGCTCGCTCAAAGAACTTTCAGATATCAAATTTGCTTTAGATCGAGCTGCCATAGTAGCGAGAACGGACAAAAAAGGCATAATTAACTACGTAAACGATAAATTTTGCGAAATATCGAAATATTCCAGAGAAGAACTTCTCGGACAAGACCATCGCATTCTCAATTCCGGTTATCATTCCAAAGAATTCTTCCGGAACTTGTGGGCAACAATTGTGAGCGGCAAAGTTTGGAAAGGAGAAATTAAGAATAAAGCCAAAGACGGAACGTATTACTGGGTTGATACAGTAATAGTTCCTTTTCTCGATCGCACGGGTAAACCATTTCAATATTTAGCAATCAGATCCGATATCACCGATCGCAAACAGGTAGAAGAAGAGTTGAGAGTGCGGAATGGCGAACAGCAAGCGATCGCCCAAATCGGTCAACGGGCGCTAGCTGGAAGCAACCTCGATACTTTAATGGACGAAGCCGTTAACGTCATTGCCCAAACTCTAGAAGTTGAATATTGTAAAGTTTTAGAACTGCTTCCAGGGGGTGACGCTTTACTGCTGCGGGCAGGTGTAGGTTGGCAGCCCGGACTTGTAGGCAATGCGACAGTAGGAACAGAGAAAGATTCCCAGGCTGGTTATACTTTGCTTTCCCAAGAGCCGATCGTTGTTCGAGATCTCCGCACCGAAACGCGATTTAGTGGCCCGCCACTGCTGCACAACCACGGCGCAGTCAGCGGGATGAGTGTCACGATCGCCGGAAAAAATGGACATTGGGGCGTTCTGGGGGTACACAGCAAGCGCAGCCGCACATTTACACAAGATGATATTTACTTTTTGCAAGCTGCTGCCAACATCCTGGCAGAAGCAATCCAACGCCAGCAAGCGGAAGCAGAACGCACGCAGCTATTAGAGCGGGAGCAAGCAGCACGCACGCAAGCGGAGGGAAATGAATACCGCTATCGCTTTCTTGCTGAATCGATACCGCAGATGGTATGGACAGCAGAACCGAATGGGAAGGTAGATTACTACAGCCAGCGCTGGTGCGATTACACTGGCATGACGCTGGAGCAAATTCAAACACAGGGATGGCCAGCGATCGTACATCCTGACGATTTGCAGCAGTGTATCGATACCTGGAGCAACGCTCTGCAAACCGGCTCCACTTACCAAATTCAAGCTCGTATGAAGGCAAAGGACGGAAAATATCGCTGGTTTTTAGGTCAAGCTTTGCCAATGCTTGACAAAGAAGGTCAAATTGTCAAGTGGTTCGGCACTAATACGGACATTGACGATCGAGTGCGAGCAGAGCAAGAACGAACAAAGCTACTAGCGCGGGAACAAGCAGCACGGGCTTTAGCCGAAGCTGCCGCTGAGAGAGTGGAACGTCTGCAAGCAGTTACGGATGCCGCGATCGCACCTTTATCCCTGGAAGACCTGCTGGATGGGCTGCTGGGGCGGATCGGAGAAATTCTTCAGGCGGATACGGCGGCAATCTTGCTGACGGATACTCAAACCAACACTCTTGTGGTGAGGGCAGCCAAGGGACTTGATGAGGAAGCTCGTCACGAAGTTCGCATTCCCATCGGTGAAGGATTCGCCGGACATATTGCCGCACTGCGTCAGCCGTTATTTGTCGAGCGCGATGCTTATAGGCAAGTTTACAGCCCCTTGCTGCGGGAAAAACAGATTCAGTCGCTCATCGGTGTGCCTTTGCTAATTGACGATCGAGTTTTGGGAGTTGTCCACGTCGGTACTATTGAAAGCCGCCATTTCACTCAAGACGATATTTATCTGCTACAACTGGTAGCCGAGCGGTTTGCTGTGGCAATCGATCGCGCTAATCTGTACGAGGCAGAACAAAAAGCACGGGCATCGGCGGAAGCGGCAAACCGACTCAAGGATGAATTTCTGGCGATCGTTTCCCACGAACTTCGCACGCCGTTGAACTCTATTCTGGGCTGGTCGCAAATGCTACGCAGCCGCAAGTTGAGTGAAGAAATTGTCAATAAGGCGCTGGAAACAATAGAGCGCAATGCCAAACAACAGGTAACGCTGATTAACGATATTTTGGATGTTTCCCGCATTATTCGCGGCAAGATTCGTTTGAGTATGCAGCCGGTCAACCTGGAAAGAATCATTGAGGAGGCGATCGAAACTATCAAGCCAGCAGCGCAAGCAAAAGGTATTCAACTGGAGTCGAGTCTCGATCCTGTGCTGAGCAAAGTGATCGGCGATGTCGATCGTTTGCAGCAAGTTATCGGCAATCTGCTTTCCAACGCTGTTAAGTTTACCCCAGAAGGAGGACAAGTCAAGGTGACGCTGGCTGAATTGCCGATTTCCGAAAAATTTGACTCGTTTGGAGCTAGTTTAGGGGCAAATTTAAATATTGCCTCCCCAGAAGCCGACTCAGGAAATAATATTTTGCAGCCAACCCAAAAGCGGATTTTAGGATTGCAATTTGAAACGGAAAAAGTTCAACCTGAAATCTTCCATCTCAAATCTGCAATCTCCTATGTTCAAATTACGGTAAGTGACACTGGCAAAGGGATCGGATCTGATTTTCTACCCCATGTTTTTGACGGTTTCCGTCAAGAAGATGGCACAATCACAAGAGTTGAGGGCGGACTGGGATTGGGACTGACAATTGTGCGCCGCTTGGTGGAATTGCACGGCGGCAGCGTTCAGGCGTTCAGCGAAGGGGAAGGTATGGGCGCAACATTTACTGTGAAGTTGCCAGTGCTTGCACAAAGTAAGGGAGCGGGGGATCTCTCCAGGGGGGGAGAAGAAAATTATTCAGCTGTACCTTTGAGTCCCTC
>NZ_JACJUP010000047.1:0-13122 GCF_014748295.1 Planktothrix sp. FACHB-1355
GATAAGTTATATCGAGCGATATATTTCCTATTTTGTATCTGCTGCGATCGCTTTATGATGCCAGCTTTGGCAAAATGGTAATTGCCTACTGAATTCTATGCCGGGTGCGCTCGTTGCGAGGGGAACCGTATGACTAAAGTTACACAAGAAGAGATCGCACATTTTCGTTCTCAATTAGCAGATTATCCCAGCGCATTACAAGCTCTGCAAGTTCTTGAGGATTGCGAAGGAGATTTGGAAGATGCGGCGATCGCCCTCGCCATCCGCGCCGGACAGCAACCAGAAATCGCCAATTCTGACTGGTTGGGTATTTTAGCACGAAAATGTCGCTCCCTCATCTGCCGACGCGAATTGCGCGACGATTTGCTAAACGGTAATTTTGCCGAAATTGTACCCTACTTGGCAACGTCCAATCTTTGTCCTGACTTATTGGCAACGCCTGTCATGATGTACGTGATGCGCCAAGGCGCGAACGATTTTTGTCACCCTCTCGATCCTCTGCTTTAGCTATTTCATCAATTTCTAATTTCTGATGCCGATTCTTGAAATCTTCAAATAAGTCAAAAAACTTATCCAAAGCATCCCTCTCGTCTTCAGAATAAAACAAAATTATTCGCTCCCACGATTGAGTCGAAGGCTGGTTAAACCGCTTCTCTATCCACTCTTGAAAATCCTCAAAATCGCGCTCTTCTTCTGTAAGAGGCACATCGAGTTCGCGACGAGCGAAAGTATAGCCGTCTAAAAAAACTTGCAGATGACCGCTCGAACGCTTACCCAAGTAAAGCGAAGGTCTTTGTTTGATTTTTTGGATAAGATTATAAAAGCTAATCATGTTAAACTTTGACCTTTTATCAAAATCACCCCTTTACAAATAATCCAAAAATTGATCTGGTACTAACTTCAATTCTCCCGACTTAAACCGCTCGATTTCTACCCACAGGGCAGTTTTCTTTCGCTTTCCTTCAGCAAACACTATATTGTCCATCTGATAAAATTTTGGATCGGCAAAGTCGCATTGATAAATTTGCAAAATTTCGTGACCTTGCTTGCCGTTGAAAGTGAAAAGGCTTTCCAGACAGCCCAAATATTTGATATTAGTTAATTCTGCCTGGATTTCTTCTTGAAATTCTCTTTTTAAAGCTGCGTAGCTGGTTTCGCCAAACTCTACACCACCACCCAATGCGCGATAAAAATGTTCCTCTTTCACGGGGTCGTAGCCTTCACCCATAAAGACGCGATCGCCATCTTTAATCGCTCCCAAACACAAAACCCTGATTTCACCTTCTTTGTGCATATTTTTCGTTAATTACCATCGTAAACAGAAGCTTGGTGTCTTTGTTCAATCGGCCAATCTTCATTTTCGCCGCCAATAAACAATCTTTCTATTGTAACGTATTCTTTGCTCAATTGTTTGAGGGCGTTAATCAGGATATCGATTGCGATCGCATCGCTAGTTCCCAAATCAAACCAGCAACGCGCCCACCTTCCCAAATACTCAAACTCGCCCATATTGTGCATCAGCGCCATCAAACTTTCATCAGCTACATTTTCGTCATAATCCATGTAACTGAGTTCCAAACCGGTATCTTGAACTTGCAGATTTTCAGCATTGAATCCTCCCAGTTTCCCCAAGAAAAACCAGGAATCGAAAACCTCTTCCAGATACTGTTTTTCTGAATATGAAGGAACGGTACTGAACTCCAACCATATCCACAGATCGAACTGATTGTACTCGCGGAATTGAACTTGCATAAAGAGGGGTTAGGGGTTAGGGGCTAGGGGCTAGGGAAAGAGGGAAAAGGGGCTAGGGGTTAGGTAAAGAGATAATTTGATGTGTTTTCCTGTGTCATTCTATGAGATTGTTTAATCTAAATTGGGTAACTGGCTGGCGATCGGGCCCCACTTGCCATCCATCTGTTTGACCTGATTTCGCATCGCACTGCAATTGCGCTCTTTGCGATCGATGCTCACTTGGTTTCTGCACTGTTCGCGTACAACTTGTGCGACCAAATCTTTGGGTAATTGCGCCGATTTTGTCAAGGCATTTTGGAAATATTCCTTAGCTTCTCGGTTTTGATCCAGTCCCACCAAAATTTGCGCTTTTAGGTATTGTAACTCTGGATTGTCAGGCGTATTTCTGAGCGCGATATCGACATATTGCAACGCCTTGTCATACTGTTTGAGATCCCGATATCCAACCGCCATGCCGCGATAAGCTAGATAGGGCGGAGCTGCTTTTTCTAAACGTTCGATCGCCTGTTGAGGATCGGTAAAAGGTAAATTGACCGCGATGAGCAAATCCATCCAGCCTTTAAGCAAATTCAGTTCCGGGTCGTTCGGGTTAATTTTCTCCGCCGCATCCAATTCCCGGTACACCTCCTGCAACTTGCTTAAAGCTTGCGGCGCACCTTTAACAGTACCATTTTCGCCCACAATAGCAGCAGCCTCCAAAGCGTGACCCGCAGCTATGTAGAGATTGCCGCGCAAAGGGTCGGTTGGTTTTAACTTTGCAGCGGTTTCGCGAGTTTTAGCGGCGTAGGTTTTCAACGATTCCAGCAAAGCCTTATTTTTGTTATCTCCCTGCCAATCAGTGTAAGCTAAAGATGCCTTCAAAGCATAAACCATCGGCTCGTTTGGCTCTTTAGATTCAGCTTCTGGCAGGTAACGTTCTGCTGTTTCTTTATAGTTTCCCTCTTTAAACAGAGCCTTAAAAGCAGCTTCAGTGCTGTTTCCAATTGGTTTGGGGCTACTGCTGCGAAAGGGATCTCCAGCTAAGATGGGGTTTGGCCACAAGCTGAGTGCGATCGCAGCAACACCGACAAAATGCCATCTACCACGCAGCGCGAGGTGCTTGCGGTACGCGCTGGTGAAGGCAGCAACAATCAGTTTGGCAGTAGGAAACAAATCCATCATCGCCTCAAAGCTGAAAAGCTAAATTAAATGATGCCAAAGGTTTGGGCATCTACCCACCTTTGACGCAAAGGTCGATTTCCCGTTCCAGTTTAGCGTTGCACTCGACAAGTCTGCCAAAATGGGGACAGTACGGTTTGTGTTTTTTACTGAATGCTCTATCTACGAGACCTGAATTATCACCCTCCAGCTACCCCAACGGCAATCTTAAAATCCATTAACCTGGAATTAGCACCACAGTCTATGGGGCTAGCGATCGGCCCCAGCGGTTCTGGCAAAAGCACTTTATTAGAAATATTGGCTGGACTGAGTGAAAGCACATCTGGCAAAGTCTTATGGCGCGATCGAGAACTCATCGCCGACGATCTGCAACAATTAAGTGGCTTGGTATTTCAGTTTCCCGAACGGCATTTCTGCGGCAGCACTATTTTAGAGGAATTGCGGCTGGGACATCCAGAATTGGGTTCCCAGCGAGTCAGGGAAGCTTTAACAGAAGTGGGACTGGAACATTTATCGTTGAACACTTCTCCCAATTCCTTAAGCGGCGGTCAGCAGCGACGCCTTGCTTTAGCGGTGCAGCTGATTCGTCAGCCGCCTCTGCTGTTGTTGGATGAACCTACGGCTGGACTGGATTGGTCAATGCGCCGTCAGCTGGTGAATTTATTAGCTAAACTGAAAAGCCACTGGACTTTGTTTGTGGTGACCCACGATGCTGGCGATTTGTTGAGTATAGCTGACAAGTGCTGGACGCTCGATCGCGGCGAACTAAAGTCTGTCGATCCAGCGACACTCAAATCGGCAGAACAGAGATCTCCTGGCGAATTCCCAGTAACCAGTTCATAGTTACGATCGCCAATTACCAATCTAAAATCTAAAATCCAAAATCTAAAATTCAAAATGTTGCCGGAGATGACTTCTGTTTGGCAGGAAACCTTAAATTGGCAACCGAATGCCGAACAGCAACAACAATTTCAACGTCTTTACGAACTGATTTGTCGTGGAAATCAGCAGTTAAATTTAACTCGCATCACCGAACCGATCGAGTTTTGGGAAAAACATCTGTGGGATTCTTTGCGGGGAATCAAAAACGAATTGCAGATGGCAAATTTAGGATGGCAAATTGAAGAAGACAAGATGCAATCTGAAACCTCAAATGTGAAATCTCAAATTGCCAATCCCCAAGTTATCGATATAGGAACTGGTGCGGGATTTCCGGGTTTGCCAGTGGCGATCGCGCAACCGAATTGGCAGATAACCCTCCTAGATTCCACCCGCAAAAAAATCACCTTTCTGGAAACTCTCCTAATCGAATTGGGAATTAAAAACGCCACTCCTTTGACTGGTAGATCTGAAGAACTAGGAAAACAACGACAACACCGATCTTCCTACGACATAGCTTTAATTCGAGCAGTTGGTTCCGCATCAATCTGTGCGGAATATGCACTACCATTGCTGAAAGTCGGTGGTTTAGCAATCCTTTATCGCGGCAACTGGACAGATGAAGAAAACTCTTCCCTTCAAGCAACACTTGAACGGCTGGGTGGTACAATTGAATCAACAGAGCAATTTACAACTCCCTTGAGCAAAAGCGTGCGTCACTGCTTGTACTTGCGGAAAATTGAGTCCCCAAACCAAATAAAAAATGTAAAATTAAAAATAAAATAGCTTTTTAAATCAGATTATGCAGGACTTACGCACTGTGGACAAATGTGGACTATGCGGCATAATTGTATCCATCAACTCGATGAACTATTTGGCAGTATTTAGCTCTGACTGGGCTAATCTTGCCCTTGGCCGTCACCATTTCAAACACACCTGTAGCTCGAACAGTTAAGCGTCCAATGTGAGCGCCCGCAAACTTTCCACTCGGTAGAATAGCGCGGACTATATCCCCAGTTTGAAACCCGAAAAAAGCTTTCTGTCTGGTGCGGTGTTTTATGGGAAAACCATATTTGTTGGTAGTAGACATTTGGCGCATTCCCCACCCCTTAGCAGTAATCAGTAAGGGCTTAGTAGTTTTCAAAGTTAATTTCTCAACCACGCCCACACAGGCCGCATCTAGATAGTGGCGCTTTTGGATGCCTAATTTAACGCGATTAAATTTAGTTCTACCACCAGTACCTACTGAAACTGGCAATCCAGTCTCTTGCAACCTTTGATATAATTCCCACCGAGTAGAATTTACAGCAGCAGCGTCTTTTAATGGTGCTTTCGCTTGAGCTAAAACCCGTCTTAAAATACTTGGTTTATTCTTCAGGAACTTCTCAATCGGCTGATTACCTTTTTTCTGATTACAAGGATGACAAGCTAGGGTAAGATTGCTAACTCTATCCGTCCCACCTCTGCTTTTAGCCAAAATATGTTCAATCTCTAGGGGCGTATTTTCTGCTCCACAATAAACACATTTTCTGCCCCATTTCGCTAGTAAATATTCTTTCACTTCAAAACCTGCTAATTCACCTCTCTGGTATTCATTACCACTAATTTCTGGATTAACTAAGGCTTGCGTGTCAAACCGTACTAATTCTTGAGAAATGCCTGTAATTGGTACAAATTTCCTCAGCCTGTTTACCCAAGTCAGAGTAGTTTGTACCCGGTGTTCAAGACTGGGGGCTAACCAGCCCTTATGACGAGTTCTATTCAAAAACCGTGGTTGGCGATAACGGGTTTTACGATTTCGCCGAACTCGACGCACTGAGCGCCGAGACTCAAGATTAGCTTTAATTGCTTGACCGCGATGGGTTAGTTCTGCACCCCAAATAACTGCGTCCTCAGATACTAATGCGATGCCCGTAGTTTGGGAACCAGGATCTATTTTTAACTGAATCGGTTTAGTTATTTGTGTTGATGCAGTTTTTAAGATGATCGTAAATGGAAACCGACGAAAAACAGTGGCTTTACCCTGAGTTAACCACAGCCGTGCTTGTGCTGGATGAACAGGATTAATAGGACGTTTGTTGGTGTCGATTACAAAAACAAAATTAGACATAGTTGAAACTCTGATTGCTCAGGTAATTGTTTCCTCGTCAATGTTACTTAGGCTTGTTTGGCTCAGTTCACTTTCTTAGCTAAATAGGAATGTTTAAAACTGAACGGCAGAGCTACAAGCTGGAAAGCACTCGCAGGTGCCATGACCTGAATAACGTAGTCCAATTAAGAACTGAGACTGGCTATCTCTACACTTTATGTACTGGTTGTCCAGATCTGTCCAGTGTTTAGCGGATAGCTATGCTACTGTGAGAATTCAGCAATCACAATGTATCAAAAAGTATCGACCGGCTACGGGTGCCCAGTTTAGAACATTTGGCTGTCCCACATTTTAAAAGGATATGTTAAAAACCGGGGCGATAGCCTCGGTATAACTTTTGACTTTTGATTTTTGACTTTTGATTTTCAACCATTCGCTTGCTGCAAGCGTTTGTTGATTTCATCCCAGTTGAGAACATTCCACCAAGCATCTAAATATTCGGCGCGGCGGTTTTGGTATTTGAGATAATAAGCGTGTTCCCAAACATCATTGCCCATGATAGGATAAGCACCATCCATTAACGGGCTGTCTTGGTTGGTTGTACTGGTTACCTGGAGTTTGCCATCTTTAGTGCGTACCAGCCACGCCCAACCGCTACCGAAACGCTTCGCGCCAGCATCGTTGAACTGTTGCTTAAAGGCGGCAAAGCTGCCAAAATTAGTTTTGATAGCATCTGCGATCGCACCCGTCGGTTCTCCCCCACCATTCGGTTTCATAATTCGCCAGAACATACTGTGGTTGAGATGACCGCCGCCATTGTTGCGAATCGTCGTGCGAATATCCTCTGGGACGGTATTCAGGTTTTGCAGTAATTCTTCGACAGTCTTACCTTTGAGTTCGGGGTATTTGGCGATCGCATCGTTCAAGTTTTTCACATATGCGGCATGATGTTTATCGTGATGGAACTCCATCGTGCGAGCATCGATATATGGTTCTAGAGCATTGTAGGCATAAGGTAAAGGTGGCAACTCAAAAGTACCTGTGTTCTGCGCGACATTTGTCGTACTCCCAGGGGTAGATTTATTATCGGCTGTCGATATATTATCCCCAGATGCCAGACAAGCACCCACGGTAATCGAACTAACACTGGCTCCCAGTAAAATGAGGAAATGGCGGCGTGTGACAGTCATAAGCAGCACCTGCGAATGAATTGAGCAATTTAGTTAGCAGGTTTAATTTTCTCAGAGTATAGGCTAAGACGCCTATAACATTTGGATGAATTTTGATAAAGCCTATAGTGATATATGAAGTATATCGTCTTTTCGATCGGCCTTCTCTTCCTCCTACTAGCTGCATTAACAGTCTGGCAATGGGAAACGGTTTGGAGCGTTCTCGAACCTGTGTTTGCCGACTCGGAAAATATGCAGCCAACATCTCAGTTAAAAACCCCGTCAGAATTGCTGGAATACATCGTCGCTCATCCTGAAAATGTTTCCTTAGTTGCTTATGAAATTGGCAATTCAGAAACAGGAATTTTCTACCGCGATGCAGAGAAACGGCCTTTGGCTTCCACAATTAAGATTCTTATTTTAGCAGAATATGCCCGACAAGTCGAACAAGGAATACTTTCCCCCGATGAAGCGATCGATCTAAATTCCGTCAATGTTTATTACCTGCCCAACACAGATGGCGGAGCCCATTCTCAAGCCTTAAAAGAATTTCAAGAAAAAGGATATGTGAATGCAGAAAATAAAATTGCCCTGCGGCATATTCCTCGTGCAATGATTCGCTATAGCAGCAACGCCGCCACTGACTATTTAATCGAACGATTGGGACGAGAAAATATTGAAAAATTGCCATCAGTATTAGGGTTACCTTCAGAAGATGTACCGCTTCCCCTCATCGGCCAGTTTTTAAGTTGGAACGATACAGCAATATCGGCTTTGCCAGAAGAACGCTTAAAAATTTACCAAGCAATGAGTAAAAGTGAATATGCTAATTTAGTATATAACTTAATGTCAAAGTGGAAAACTGATGCTGCTTTTCGCGATGAAAAAATCAAAGGGCTATTAAAATTTATCAGCATCAAAGACCAACAAGCAATGGCACAAGCTTTAAATCCCGGCGGAACCGCGAAGGGATACGCACAGATAATGGAGCGAATTTACACCAACTCTTTAATTTCGCCAGCCGTGTCGCAAATAATGCGCGAATATTTAGAATGGCCGATGCAAAATGAGCCTGTGCGCGAAAAATTTGATGTCCTTAGTGCAAAAGGAGGCAGCTTACCCGGTATCGTAACAGAAGCTATGTATGCAAAGCAGAAAAATAGCGAAAGGGGGAGAGTAGTAGCGCTATTCTTTGAAAATATTCCCTCCGATGAGTGGTTGCAGCTGATGCAAACCTATGTTCAACAAGATTTTGAAATCCAACTTCTGACTGACAAGCAGTTTTTTGAGACAGTCAGACAGAAGTTACAGCGCTTTTCAGGTAATTGAAGTACAGAAAAATTCCAATACTGCTGGGTTAAGGAATTGGAGGTTGGGTTTCGCTATCGCGAAACCCAACATTAGGGTGTACTGCACGGGTTTTGGAATTGTATGTTGGGTTTCCTGGCGTCAACCCAACCTACAAAAACTTGTGAGGTTTCTTGACAGGAAATAGATGATTTCACACAAAATTAAAGTTTGATGCTGTCGGCCCTGCATCAACCTGTACGATATTCCTCGCAGTACCATCCACACCACCAACAGTACCAGCTTGGTTTGCGATCGGGTCGTAACCTACAAACCAATTTGGAATTTTAGGACCAGGATTAGCTGGAGGTGGATCAACTAGGATCTGGTAGATATAGAAAACTGGATTTGCCGACGTACCATTTTGGGCAGCCAATGTTGTATCCAGATCGCCAACACTGTTAAAGGTAATACTCGCAGGGAAGATAATTAGATTCTTGCCACTAATATTAGTGCCACCAGCACCCGTACTTGAAATGGTTACAGATGAGGACGTGACACTAGAGATATTTCCGAAATTAGCTGAAGTGAATTGGAATCTGTCCCCACCTGCCTGAAATTGACCACTACCAAATTTATCTGTGATGCCAATTGGCGGAACGTTCATCCAAGAAATAATATCATTGCCATTGCCGGGATTAATGGTGTCAACAAGATTGTCGTTGCCCTGCATTAAGTCAACAGCACCACCTCCAGTTAGGACAGTAGACAAGTTGTTCCAATCATTATCGATGATGTTATTTTGCGCTGAATTCTGCGCTCCTACGATAAAGTCACCAGAATTTGCCGATGAAACCGATGTGAGGTTAATTATCACTGTCTCATCCGGCTCGTTAATAGTAAAATCGTCGATTATAGTGGCAAAAATATTGGCACTGGTTGCGTTCTGTGGGATAGTTATCGAACCAGTTGTTCCTGATGTGGTAAAAGTCATGCCCGACGAACCAGACAGAGTGTAATCGTTACCACTTGCCTGCCCAACAGTGGCTGTTCCCGACATATTGAAATTCACAGTCACACCCCCTGCTGGTGCAGGAGATTCGAGGTTGATAGTAAAGTTGCGTGAGGTTGCGCCAACACCAAGATTATTCTCCTGGAAATCTTTAGTAAATGGACTCACAGTAACTGAGGCAGGATTCACCTTACCTTTAATTTGGAAATCAAAGGGATTTTCTACCCCGTCACCCCCATCACCATCATTGTTGTCAAACTGTAACGTTCCACTGACATCACCAACACTCTGACCATTCAGTTGGACACTAAAAGTAGCTGAACCTCCAGGTCCTATACTGCTGGGAGGAGTCCCCACGAAACTGAAACCATTTGGCAATTTCCAATTACTCATGGAAAGATTTGCATTGCCAGTGTTGATGACAATAAACTGTTTCGATTTGGGTAAGTTTAATGGAGTAGAGCCAAAGTCAATTGGCGTTGTGCTGCCATCCGGAATATTAGGAGTTGAACTGCTAGTATCAAGAACGACGATTTCGGGAGCGGGTATAGTTTGTACTATACCTGCAATCGGGAAATAAAAGGGATCTTCTACCTTGCCATCGCCGATATCCGAATCATTGTTTTCAATCAAAATTGTGCCAGTATAATTCCCAGCGCTGTTGGCATCAAGTTTTACAGTAAAGGTTGTCGATTGATTGGCTCCTATAGTTGTACTGCCAAAAGGCGTTACTACACTGAAACCTGTTGGCAAACTCAACTTACCCAGAGTGAGATTGTCAGTGCCACTATTTTTGATAGTGAAGGTTTGAGTAAGGCTTGTACCGACTGTGGTAGTGCCAAAATTTATGGGCGTTTCCGTGGCGCTATCAATGTTGTTGCTTAGCTGATCCGATACCTCAATTTCTGCGTTTGGTGGTGGTAAAGGTAACACAGTACCGGAAATGACAAAATCGAAGGGATTTTCGACCCCATCGCCGCCATCGCTGTCGTTATTACCTATTTCTAAAGAACCTTTGTAGTTCCCACCGTTATTTGCATCTAATCTGACCTGGAAAGTTGTAGATTTTCCTGGTTCTACGGAACCAGGGATATTTCCCACCAAACTGAAACCATTTGGCAATTTCCATCCGCTTAAGGTCAGCGTATCGCTGCCAGTATTGTTGATGGTGAAGGTTTTGATGTTTACTTCGCCTGCTTTGCTGGTGCCAAAGTTTATCGGTGTTGTGCTGCCATCGGTGATACCGGTAGCCCCATTGAAAACGTCTATTTCCGGATTTGCTGTTGGTGAATTGCTTACCGTTCCGGCAATAGCAAAATCGAAGGGATTTTCAATGCCATCACTGCCGTCACCATCATTATTATCAATTTCTAGCTTTCCGTTAGTTGTCCCGACACTACCTGCATCAAATTTTAACTTGAAAGTAGCCTGAGAACCGGGTAATACTATTCCGGGAACAGCGCTAACAAAACTAAAACCGTCTGTCAATTTCCATAGTGTGAGATTTAGTTGTTCGCTGCCAGTATTTTTGACTGTGAAAGTTTTAGTAATCGCTGTTCCTAGTTTGGTTGTGCCGAAGTTAAATGGCGTGGTAGTACCATCAACAATATTGTTATTTTGCTCATCCAAAACTTGAATTTCTGCCTTGGATGTTGACGTACCGCTTACGGTTCCAGAAATAGCAAAATTGAAAGGATTTTCATCGGGGTCGTTGTTGCCAACGGAGATATCTCCTTTGGTAGTACCCGTCGTATTTGCATCAAATTTGATTTGGAAAGTACTCTCAGTAGCATTGCCTACAATTCCCGGAAGCGTACCGACAAAACTGAATCCATTCGACAAACTCCAGTTGCTTAAGTTAAGCGCAGCGCCACCGATGTTTTTGACTTTGAATGTTTTGATAATTGGTACACCTAGAGGCGTCGTACCGAAGTCAAAAGGCGTTGTGCTGCCATCGGCAATATCGTTATTTTGGTCACTTAAAACTTGAATTTCTGGACTGGTTGGTGGTACGGGAGTTACCGTGCCGGCAATAGCAAAATTAAACGGATTTTCGTTGGCGTCATTGTTGCCAATATCTAAATTTCCTTGGTAATTACCACCAGAAATTGCTTCCAATTTGACATCAAAAGTAGATGAACCTCCGGGTGCTACAATCCCTGGTAGAGTTCCGACTATGCTGAAGCCAGTTGGCAATGTCCACCCACTCAAATTAAGTGCTGTAGTCCCCAAATTTTTGACGGTGAAAGTTTTAGTAATAGGTACACCTAAAGTGGTTGTGCCAAAGTTTATTGGGGTTGTCGTACCATCAACAATATCGGTAGCGTTATCGAGTAATTGAATTTCTGGATTCGATGCTTGTGCGTTGACAACACCGCTGATGTTAAAGTTGTAAGGATTTTCATCAGAATCGTTATTGACAAAGGAAATGCTTCCGTTATAACTACCGATATTTGTGGCATCTAATTTGACATCAAAACTTGTCGTACTACCGGGAGTTAGAGTTGTATTTTGGAACTGATTGACGAGGGTAAAACCAGTTGGCAAACTGTTAATTGCACCGAGAGTAAGATTAGCATTACCGATATTTTTGACAGTGAAGGTTTTGGTTACAGATGCACCAACTGTAGTTGTACCGAAATTAACGTTACCCGTATTATCCGCAATGATTGTATTGCTCTCGACTACATCAATTTCTGGGGCGTTGTTGGGGGTATTGGCATCATCATTAATAATCGTGTAAGTTGCTGTTTGCTGACTGCCAAGAGTTGCGCCACCGATGGGATTGACCAATCTCAAATTAATTGTTTCGTCCGCTTCGGCAGATGTATCGCCAAAAATAGGTAGGGCGACTGTTTTGGTAGTTTCGCCACTGTTGAAAGTGATGGTGATGGGAGAAATGTTGATGTAATCGCTGCCATCTGTAGCGCTGCCTGGTGGATTATCTACTATTGCTTGAACGCTGACAATCCCATCGCTGCCACCTGTGCGTTGAACGGTGGCGACGATTTTGTTGGGAATGCCGCCATTACCTTCGTTATCGCTATAACTGGCGGCGGTAAATGAGAGAACGCCTGTACCTATACTAGGTGTTGAGTTGTTGTCGTTATCTACGATTGTGAGGATGGCATTACTTTGCTGTCCAATTGTGACGCCGCCTGTGGGTTCGCTGAGGGTTAAATTAACTGTTTCGTTACCCTCAACAAGTTTATCGTCGAGAACGGGGACGTTAATAATTTTGGGGGCGGTATCTCCATCTGCCCAAGTGACGGTGATGAAGTTGTTGCTGTAATCGGTGGGGGATACTAAGGGAGGGGCAGAACCGATCGCACTACCGCCATTTAGGAGAACTTTCGCACTCACAACACCGCTACTGCCACCGATGCGATTTACTGCGATTAATGATAGCAGTGTGCCATCTTCACCAACAGCGTAGAGAGGGCCGCTAAATTGAATTGTACCTGGGTTGGATGATGGTGGGTTATTGCGATCGATAATTCTGACTTCGGCTGTTTTGGGTGGGGCAATGGTGGCACCGTTGTTGGGGAAACCCAAGGCGGCGTAAAATGTTTCTTCCCCTTCTGGTATGGTATCGCTAACAATCGGAATAACTATAGTTTTGGCGGTCTCTCCGGGGGCGAAGTTAACTTCGATCGGATTGCCGTTGTAGTCCTGGGATGATTTGGCGGTACCATCTGATAAGAAAACGATCGCACCGACAGCTGCATCCAGATTACCTGTACGAGTTACCGTTACTAAACTTTCGGGCGTACCGT